>CAZDSN010000489.1:0-3877 GCA_964507675.1 uncultured Ardenticatenaceae bacterium
GGAGTGGCTTCACTGACCACTGACCACCGTTCACTGACCACTATTTTCGAAGGAGAATTGTATGAACCAGCCTTATAACCCACCGGCAGCCGAGGCCTGCGTTAGCTGCCCGGTGCATCATGCCGCCAACCTGCGCAAGCTGGGCGTGAATATGGACGAGTGGGATTACGTTGTGGCTCTGGCCGGCAATCCCAACACGGGCAAGAGTACGGTCTTCAATGCCCTTACGGGTCTGCGCCAGCATACAGGCAACTGGCCTGGCAAAACAGTTAGCCGCGCTGAAGGGGGGTTTTTGTATGCCAGCAAACGGTATAAACTGGTTGACCTGCCGGGCACTTACTCCCTGCTTTCTACCAGTCTGGACGAAGAAGTGGCGCGGGATTTCATTTTGTTCGGACAGCCAGACGTGACCATCATTGTGGTGGACGCCACGCGGCTGGAGCGTAATCTGAACCTGGTGCTGCAAGTCTTAGAGATCACCGACCGGGCGGTGGTTTGCCTCAACCTGATGGACGAGGCGCGCCGCCACCGGCTGGAAGTGGACGCGCGTAAACTGGCGCGCGATTTGGGCGTGCCGGTCGTTCCTACGGCAGCGCGCCAGGGGGAAGGGCTGCCGCTGCTGCTGCAAATGGTTGACGAGGTGGCTTCGGGACGGACTATTTGCCGTCCACGCCGCTTACAGCGGCCGCCGCAGCAGTTGAAGCGGGCCGTGGATGAATTGGTGGCACGGATTGAGGCTGTTTTTCCGCGTTTGCCCAATGCGCGCTGGGTGGCTTTGCGCCTGTTGGATGGGGATGAACGGATTGCGGCAGCGGTGCGGCGAGGCGAACTGGGCGACCTGACGCGCCGCGCTCCGGAAACAGCCGATCCGGGGCAAATTATTCCGTTGGAGGTAGTTCGATGAATCAGGTATCCACCAGCAGCCCCCATGATATTTTAACGACGGCGGAACAGTGGCGCTGGCAAATCGGCTCCACCTTTCATGAGCAGTTGATGGAAACGATTTACACCGAGGCTGCCGAAATTGCCGATGCTGCCGTCACTCGCCCCGACAGCCGTCCCCGTTTCGACCTGGATCGAACCATTGACCGGTTGGTGACCAGCCGTCTGTGGGGTTTCCCCATGATGGTGCTTTTGTTCACCCTGGTATTTTGGATCACTATTTCGGGGGCCAATCTTCCCTCTGGTTGGCTGGCCAATATCCTGATTGACACGGTGCATCCCTGGTTGAAAACGGGCGCAGCGACTTTGGGGTTCCCCTGGTGGCTGAGCGGGCTGCTGCTGGATGGCATGTATCTGGCGACGGCCTGGGTGGTAAGCGTGATGCTGCCGCCTATGGCTATTTTCTTCCCGCTGTTTACGTTGTTGGAGGATTTCGGCTATCTGCCGCGGGTGGCCTTTAACCTGGATAACGTGTTTCGTAAGACGGGTGCGCACGGCAAACAGGCGTTGAGTATGATGATGGGGTTTGGCTGTAATGCGGCGGGGGTGGTAGCGACGCGGGTGATTGACAGCCCGCGCGAACGGCTGATTGCCATTATCACCAACAATTTTGCCTTGTGTAATGGGCGCTGGCCAACGCAGATTCTGATTGCCACGCTGTTTATTGGGGGGTTAGCGCCGGCTTATCTGGCGGGGCTCATTTCGGCGTTGGCGGTGGTGGGTATTGCCATGTTGGGCGTGCTGTTTACTTTTGGCGTGTCCTGGGCTTTGTCGCGCACGATGCTGCAAGGGGAAGTCTCTACTTTTAGCCTGGAGCTGCCGCCGTATCGCCCGCCGCGCATCTGGCAAACTATCTACACCTCGTTGATCGATCGCACCATTTACGTGTTGTGGCGGGCGGTGGTGTTTGCTTTGCCGGCAGGGGCCATCATCTGGTTGGTGGCTAATATCCAGGTGGGGGGAATGAGCATAGCCGAATATGTGATCAACGCGCTTAACCCGATCGGCGTCCTGGTGGGGCTGAACGGCGTGATCTTACTGGCTTACGTGGTGGCTATTCCGGCCAATGAAATTGTGATTCCGACGGTTTTAATGCTGACGGTGTTGGTGACGGGGGCGCAGGAGGTGGGGGCAGGCGCGGGGGTGATGTTTGAGATGCAGTCAGATGCCGGCATGTTAGCCCTCTTCCACGCCGGCGGCTGGACGCTGCTGACGGCCGTTAACCTGATGCTGTTTAGTCTGCTGCACAACCCGTGCAGCACGACTATTTACACGATTTACAAGGAAACGGGCAGCGCTAAATGGACGGCTGTGGCCGCTTTGCTGCCGGTGTTGATTGGCTTCGTGGTTACTTTTCTGGTGGCGCAGGTGTGGCGGCTGGTTGCCGGCATCTAAAGGTCTTTTTTTGCCACGAATGGCCCGAATGACACGAATTTAGACTGTAGCCTATCAGGATTTCGCCGAACCCTGTGTCTTATGGTCGCCGCCCATCAGACTACGTAAGCAAACAGGCATTTCAGGTACGCGCCTTCGGGGAAGCTGATGGGGTGGTCGAGGGGATGGGCGGTGCGGGCGATTTCGCGCAGGTGTTTCCCGCTGCGGCCTGCTCCTTCATGCACTACTGCCCAAAAGTCTGCCGCTGCCACGCGGCTGGAACAAGAGGCGCTGACTAATAGGCCGCCTGCCGGCAGCAGCGCGGCCCCCATTTGCGCCAGACGGCGGTAAGCCGCCAAGGCCCCAGCCACGTCTGCCTGGCGCTGGGCAAAGGAGGGCGGGTCCAGGATGATGAGATCAAACTGGTGGCCGGCGGCCTTCAGTTCAGCCAGGGCGGTGAAAGCGTCTACGGCCCAGGTGTCGTGGCGGGCGTGAGCCACTGCCGGCACGGCGGCGTTCAGGGCAAAGTTCCGCTTCGCGCCGGCCAGGGCATGCGCATTCAGGTCAACACTCAAAATGTGGCGCGCCCCGCCGCGGGCGGCATACAGGGAAAAGCCCCCCGTGTACGCAAACACATTCAGCACCTCCCGCCCTCCAGCCAGAGTTTCCACGCGGGTGCGGTTATCTCGCTGGTCCAGAAAAAAGCCGGTCTTCTGGCCGGAACAGACGTCTGCTTCAAAGCGCAGGCCGTTTTCCTGAAAGATGACGCGGCGACAGCCACGGCTGTCGTCTGCCGGCCCATGCAGCAACTGCCCGTCTTGCAGCCCGTAGAGATGCGCGGGTTGGCTTTGCACAGCGCGGCTCAAACGCAGGATAAGGCGGGCATGGGGAAAGTGGCTTAATAACGCGGCTACAAACGGCGGCAAATGACGTACCCACCCCACCGCATACAATTTTAGCACCAGGGTATCCTCATACCGGTCTACAACCAGCCCTGGCAGCCCATCATTTTCGCCATGCACCAGGCGATAGCCGGTTGTGTTGGTGGCCAGCAGGGGTGCGCGGCGGGTAATGGCTGCGGCCAGTCGCTGCGCAAACCAGGCCTGGTTAATGGGCGCGGGCCGGTTGGCTTGCAGCACGCGCACGCGAATAGGGGAGGCGGGATCATATAAACCGATGGCCAGAAAGCGTCGCTTGCGGTCGAACAGCACAGCCAGGTCGCCCGGTTCGCCGTCGCCGCTGATGCGTTGAATAGCCTGGTCAAATAACCAGGGATGCCCCTGCCGCAGCGCGCGCTCCGCCGCCGGATGGACGTGGATGGCCAGATGGCGCTCATTGGGCGCGGGTGTCTGCGCTAAGGTTTCCGTGTACAAGACGTTCATCATTTGCGTAATTTGCGAAACCTGTGATTATTTCCAGCAATTCTCAATTTGAACGGGTTTGCCCCTTGGGCCGTTCGTGGAAACCAATGTAAGGGAAGCGGGGGGGGGCCCGGCGCCCCCCCCCCCCCGCCGCCGGGGCGGGGAGGGGGGGGGGGCGGGGGGGGCGGGGCGGGGCGCCG
>CAZDSN010000490.1:0-3872 GCA_964507675.1 uncultured Ardenticatenaceae bacterium
GGTTGCTGGTGGCGGTGAACACGTTCGACATCAGCGAACCAGACACGATTTCTGCCGCGAATGCCCTCGATCTGTTGAGCGCCGACTATCGTACGATTGCGGCCCCAGGACAGAGCGTAGAGGCAGAGCCAGCGTTCCGCCTGGTGTTAGGTATTTCGCAAACAAATGCAGAAACGGTGGTCAATGAACGCGCCTTTGGTTTAACTGGCGCTGTCAGCACCTTTACCATCTTTACTGCCGCCGAGGAACAGGGGATTGAGATCGCCTCAATTTCTGCGGATAACCTGGCCGACCTGGCTGCCCTGCAAATTTCCGATCAGGCTAAAGCGCGCATTACCAGCGATGTACAAAATGGAAATACCGTGGTTGTGCCAGCGCAAATGGTTCCCATCAATGGCACAGACGTCATTGGTTGGTGGCGCGTCAATCCTGAAACAGGGTACACCATCGGTGTTCTGGAGGGCGGGGAGCATGGCGCATTCTTCGACTACATCACAAATTTGGGGTTTGCCGCTACGGTGGCTACAGCCTTCTTGTTGACCTTTATTCTTGCCTTTGTTTCCGAGTTCGTGGAAACGATGTGGGGGGGCGGCTGGTCCACGTTCCTGGACATCATTTTGGGGTTCGTAGGCGCGCTGGAGTTGGGCCCGTTCTTCTTGTTAGGTCTGGCTGCCTTGCTGCTAGGGCTGGCTCTCTTCATTTTCCTGGGCGTCACTGCCGCCCTGCTGATGGCGGCAGCCGGCGCAGCCATTCTGTTAGCCATCTTTCTAGGTGGAGATTGGGGAATTTTCCTGGGAGGATGCGTTGCCTCAGCATTGCAGGGAGGTGCTGGAGTAGGTGATGCCATTGTAAGCTGTATTGAGCAGTTGCTGCCGGGCGATCCACCCCCTACACCGACCCCGCCCCCGTCGCCGACGCCGTCGCCCAGCCCATCACCCAGTCCATCGCCGACGTCGTCGCCTAGCCCATCGCCAACGCCGCCGACGCCTTCGCCGACGCCTTCGCCCAGTCCTTCCCCTTCTCCTTCGCCCTCGCCCACGCCCACGACGGTGATCCACATTGTGGCCTCAGGCGAGACGTTGTTTGGCATTGCCCAGCAGTACAACGCCAACTTTGCCGCCCAGGGGTTGTCCACCTCGGTGGGAGCCATTCAACTGGCGAACCCGTGCAGCGGGGCCACGGGGAACTTCTCTATTTGTAACCCCAACGAAATTTACGCCGGACAGCAAATCACCATTCCGTTGACGCCTGTTGGCGGCGGCGCGTTTGCCCCCGACAATAATCTTTGGCCGCTCATGGCTGTGGCCACGCCTGCTTTGCCGCTGGCGGCGGCAGATGATGGGCTGGCCGTAGATGATGCTGGATTCATGGCCGTTGTTGACAATGCTAAACCTGAACGACTGCGCGGCAAGCCTGCCCTGCTGCAAATCACGCCCACGCCTACGCTTACGCCTGTCGTCCTGCCTGTGCCTGATATTCAACTGGGCGCGGATCAGGACGCGCCCGCGGCAGCCGCTACGGCGGCGGCCATCTATCAAGGGACGCCCGCCTTTGCGAATGCGACGTTCAGCGCCGACGTAACTACCGATTTTGCGGCTCTGGCTGGCTATATGACGTCTGGCTGGCAGGGAGCGGCGCAAACTGGCGTGGCTTATGACACGCTGGCAGCGGCGGCGGCTACCGTATACCTGCCCGGCGGCGAATTGATCGGCAGCGGGCAGGTGAATGCCTGGTCATTGGGCGATGCCGCGGACCGCATTTCTTTTGCTGGTGCGGGTGTGGATTTCGCGGTGACTGGGTGGGCAAATGCCGGCAGTTACGCCCCAGCGCTGCCTGGATTGGGTCTGGCGGCGGATTGGGCTGGCTATATGCTTGACGTCACAGCCACTACCTTTGATGCCGCTTTGTTTACACCTTCGGTGTTGTCTATTGATGGCGTTTTCTATGGCTATGGCAGCTACCTTATTGAGTTCAACAGCCCGGTGCAGGTCTGGGGCAGTGGGCCGAATCTGCTGCCTGCCTTTATCAACGAATGGCAAAGCGACCTTGACCAGGCCAGCATTCGCCTCGGCCCAGGCGCAGGCAGCGCCTCTCTAGGGGCGCAGCCGCTGGATGTTGCCGCTGGCTTAGGCGTGGCTGGCTTTAGTGGAACGATTACGGTTACCGAACAAACCACGACCACTGATCGCTTGCAGTTGACCGGCGCTGTGGCGCAGGTCATTCAACTCAACCAGACGCCAGCCACCAGCAGCATTATCCCGTTCCAAAGCGCCCAATTCCAGGTGGACGTTCTTTCCAACGTCGCCGATACCTATTACTTACAGGTAGCGGGCCCGTCGGGCTGGCAGGTAGACATGGATGGCAGCGGTCTGGTGACCGTACAGCCTGGAGCCAACGTGGCGCAGGTGGGCAGTTACACATTTGTAGTCACAGCCCAATCCTATTCTCGTCCAGAATTGACGGCGACAGCCTACCACACCGTCAATATCACGCCGCATCAAGGGATGTTGTTTGACCTGTCGCCAGATGACCGCTTCACCGTGCCCATTGGCCCGGCGGCTGAAGATGCGGCTCCTGGCGACACCAACACGGGGCAGCTTCAGCTTCCTGATGCTGCTTTCGCGGCGGTGATCACCAATACGTCCACTGTTTCGCACACGTTCAATGTGGCTCTAACAGGTATTTTGCCTGATTGGCTGATCGTTGGCGGCGCCGCCGGGCAGACTAGCGCCACGATTACCCTGCCGGCAGGCGGCGTGGGTTCGGTGGGCATTTACATCTCCCCCGCCCTGCCCTTACCCAGCCCGGGTACAAGTTACCCGTTCGACGTAACGGCGACGGCGGTGGACAATCCCATCCTGACAGAGACGCGCAGCGAATTGTTCGTTGTGCCGGCAATTCCGTTCAATCATGTCACCGCCGAACCTGACCTCATTTATGCCTCCCCTGGCATCACCGCCACGTTTAGCCTGGCGGTGGAAAATGTGGGCAATGCCCCAGGCGACTTCCCCATCACCGTAACGCTGCCCGTCACGACCTGGACAGGTAGTTATGTCAACAACACAGGCTTGCTGGCTGCCGGCAATACCTTTGCCCAGGCAGTGACCTTTGTTCCTATTGGCGCAGTGGTGGGCGAGAACAGAACCATCCGGATTGACAGCCCGGCGCCGGCTACCGCTTACACGCAATCCACCGCCGTCCAGGTAGCCATTCGCGCCCCAGAAACCGTGTGCGCCTTCGAGGCGACGCAGTTAGCCCCGGCAACAGACCCCGGCCTGGTAGCCGCGCTGGACAACCTGTTGACGCAACTTGAACTATGGACCGACCTGGGCAACCTGGGGCAACGGAACAACACCGTGGCTGCTATCCAGGAAGTCGCCGTGCAGCTTGGTAGTTACCCAGGGTTGGCCGTTACCAGCCAACTCACAGCTATTGCCAGCCAGATAAGCGGCCACGCCGACCCCGGCGATCTGGCTGCTGACCGCGCTATTCTGAGCGACATTCTCTGCCAGGAGTTGCCGCCCGTGCTGTCTCTGCTGGCTGCTTACAACCCGGCCATGTCCGTCTTCCCCACCGTGCTGGCCACGCTGCCTGGACGAACCGTGACCACCACCCTGACCGTCATTAACTATGGCGACGCTGCGGCTACGGCTGAATTTAGCCTGGCGGATGTTCCGGCGGGCTGGAACGTGATCACGCCCACCCAGGTGAGTTTGCTGCCGGGTGTGGCGCAGCAGGTAGCCCTGCCCGTCACCCCCGGCGTCCTGGGAACTGACACATTTGACGTCGCTTTGCATCTGCAAGAAGCGCCTGGTTTGGTCGTTTCGCGCACGGTGGCTGTGCGTGTCGTTTCCGAACTGCTGCGCATTACG
>CAZDSN010000491.1:0-3869 GCA_964507675.1 uncultured Ardenticatenaceae bacterium
GATTAACACACCTGCCAATTCATCCAAAGGCGTGGGAGAACTTGCCACATTGCCAACTGCTGCACAGCCCCAGAACAGAAGGGAAAAGGGCGTCACGCCAGACCTAAAAGGGTATAATCCAGCTATGCTACTTATCCTGACCCATGAAAACGGTGATTTTGACGCGGTAGCGTCCCAGTTGGCGGCGCATAAATTGTACCCGGAAGGCGTTCCCCTCCTGCCACGACGGGTCAATCGAAACGTTCACCAGTTTCTGGCCCTGTATGGCGGCTCGTTGGGTTTTGTGCGCATGGAGGAATGGCGGCGCAAGAAGGTAGATGACATTCTGCTGGTAGACACGCAGTCAGTTCCCAACGTGCGCGGCGTCAAGCCCGGCGTTAACGTGCGCATTTTTGATCACCACCTGCCAGGGGAGACGCCTGCTCCCTGGACCATTCATTACCAACCCGTAGGGGCCACGACCACCATGTTGGTGGAAATGCTGCAAGCGGCCGGCCTCACCCTCTCGCCTGAAGAGGCGACGCTCCTTCTGTTAGGCATCCACGAAGATACGGGTTCGCTCACTTACGATACTTCTACCATGCGCGATGCCCAGGCCACAGCCTGGTTAATGGCGCAGAACGCGCAGCTTAACATTGTGCGCCGCTTCCTGGAAATCCCCCTGACCCAGGAACAGCAGGCGCTTTATGCGCAATTGCAAGTAGGAGCGGAGTGGCTGACTATTGAAGGCCAGAGCGTCCTGTTGGCGACAGCCAAAGCCCCGCCCCGTTTCGATGATGAAATCTCCAGTGTGGCTCATCGTATGCGGGATGCTTTAGTGCCAGACAGTCTGTTGGTGTTAGTAGAACTGGCCCAACACGTGCAGTTGGTAGCCCGCAGCAGCACCGACCAGGTAGATGTGGGCGCATTAGCTGCGGCCTTGGGGGGCGGAGGGCATAGCCGCGCCGCTGCCGCCATGATCATGGATGCCACGCTGGATAATGCGCGGCGGCGAGTATTGGAACTACTGCCGCAGGTCATCAAGCCCATGGTAAAAGTGGCGCAGTTGATGTCGCATGGCGTCAAGACTGTGACTGCCTTCACCACCGTGACCGCGGCTGCGGACCAGATGCAGCGCCTGGGGCATGAAGGTTACCCCGTCGTAGATGATCAAAACCAGATTATTGGTTTGCTGACGCGGCGGGCTGTAGATCGCGCCATGAGCCATAAATTAGGCGACCTGGCGGTGCATCAGGTGATGCAGGCTGGTCAGGTGATAGTTTATCCCGATGACAGCATAGAACGGGTGCAGCAGTTGATGATCGAGGAAGGATGGGGCCAGATTCCGGTGGTGACGCCAACCCAACCGCCAGAACTGCTGGGCATTGTCACCCGTACCGATCTGTTAACGATGCTGTCGCAACCAACGGGCCCGGCGCGCCAGCCCAACATGCGCCAACTCATGTCCCACATGTTGCAGCCAGCCGTCTGGCAAATGGTGCAGGCGATCAGTCAGGTGGCCGCCGATCAGGGTATTTCTTTGTATTTTGTGGGCGGGCTGGTGCGCGATTTGTTATTGGGCAAGCCTGCTGTGGATATTGACATGGTGGTGGAGGGAGATGCCATTATGCTGGTATCGGTGCTGCAGGCCCAATATGGGGGCGACCTGCGCACCCATACCCGTTTTGGTACGGCCAAGTGGTTGGTGTCTCCCCAGGTCTGGCAGGCGGTTGCCCCGGAACAGGCACAGCAGGGCGTCCCAGACAGTATAGATTTTGTCACCGCCCGCACGGAATTTTACGCCCGGCCTACCGCCTTGCCGGAAGTAGCCCGCAGTTCAATTAAGTTAGATCTGCATCGGCGGGACTTTACTATTAACACGCTGGCGGTGCGCCTGGATGGGGCGCATCTGGGGCAGTTACTGGACTTCTACGGAGGACAGCGCGATCTGGAGCATGGCGTCATTCGCGTGCTGCACAGCCTGAGCTTTATTGACGACCCCACCCGTATTTTGCGGGCGGCGCGGCTGGAGCAGCGGCTGGTGTTCGTCATTGAAGAACGAACGGCGGAACTGATTGCGGACGCCTTGCCCATGCTGCTGCGTATCACGGGGGACCGGATTCGCCATGAGATTGAACTGGCCTTGCAAGAAGGGGAACCGGAACGAGTGCTGGCGCGGCTGGCGCAGCTGGGGGTACTGTACGTGCTGCATCCGCAGTTAACCTGGCAGCCAGAGACGGCGGAGAGTTTTACGCAGGCGGCATCGCTTTTCGCCCATCCTCTGTGGCAGCCAGGTCTACGTCCCAATGATCTGGTCGTTGTCTACTTCATTTTGTGGTTGCTGCCGCTGCCGGCAGCCGCGCAGACAGGGATCATGAACCGGCTGCGCGTGCGCAAGACAACCCAACAGGATGTGGAAGCAGCGTGCAGTTTGCTGCGTTGTCTGGCGCAGCTTGCGCCGGACTGTCGCCCCAGCGAAGTTGTACGCCTGGTTCGCGCCCACGGCGCCAACACACGCGTGCTGGTAACGGTCATGGCCAAACTGCTGGCCGAGCGCAAAGTGGCTGCTGCTCATCTGGTGCAGCAATACCAACAAATGTGGCGGCACATCACCCCGGTCCTGAATGGACATGATTTGATGGCTATGGGAGTGGCGCGCGGCCCCGAATTAGGGGACTTGCTAGACCAACTGCTGGCAGGGCGGTTGGATGGCTTGATTGATGATGAGACAGGCGAACGGGCGTTGGTGCAGCAGTTTCTGACCGCCCGGTCTGCCCCAGAGCCTGGAATCCAGACATAAAACCTCATCTGGTCAGCCAGATGGATCAGCCGGATGCCATAAGGCCCCTCATTTACTGCGCTCGCGCCGCGATGACGCTGGCGGCCGCCCGACATTCCGTCGCGCCCATAGATGGCGCGCCAATTTGCCAGCCTTCCACTTCGGCCAATGCCTGATAGACGAGCCGCAGCCACTGGTGCGCTTCGCTGGGGGCGCAGCCCAACTGCGCCAACGTTTTCTCCAGTTGGATGGTGTGCTGTCGCAAATGGGCATCAAAGCGGTGCAAGCGGAAAGAGACAGGAATATCCACCTCTTCCCACCACCAGGTATTGACAGCCAGTTGCGTTGGCGTCAGGCCGGCAAGTTCGTCGAGAATATGGTTGTGCAGGGTAGTAAAAGCCGCCATAATGCCATCCAGATCCGCGTTGTCCAGCAGCGACTCCATGTCGCTGTCGCTGCCCAACAAGCGCTCACTGTAGGTGGGTGGCGACTCGCGCGGGTCGGCTGGGTCACGGTGTAAGGCATAGTGAATTTGGGTGAAGAAGCCGCGGTTGACGAACAACATATGGCCCAAAATAATGCGTAGCGGCCATTCTTCGGGGGCAGGGCGGGTGTCCAGCAGGGTTGTGTTGGCGCTCAGGAGGACGGCTTCTAGCTCACGGAAAGCGGCGTGGAACTGAGCCAGGGCGTGCTGCGCCGGCGGGCGCGGCGATGTCTGCCAGGCATCGCTCAGGGTCACGGCCAGGGTGCGCAGTTCATGGTAGGCGCTGATGAGGGCGAAGCGCACGCCTTCATCGTGATAAAGCCAGGTCCAGTCCCGGTTGAGATCTGCTTCGCTCAAAGATCGGGTGACCTGTGCCAGTTGGCGTACCGCTTCATAAAGTGTGGTCATATTTCACCTTGAAACAGGAATAGTTTTTGCCCATCGGGAGCCGCCAGGCCGGCATTGGCGACGCCGCCGTTTTCGTCAGGCGAGCTAAACGTAAAGGTGAAGGCTTCATCATGAAGCTGCGCCAGGGTTTGGGCTTGATTGCCGGCAAAATACGTCAACGTCGGTTCTTTGAAATCAGTCGTTTGGTGCAAGCCCAGCACGATTAAGCCATCGGAAAGG
>CAZDSN010000492.1:0-3867 GCA_964507675.1 uncultured Ardenticatenaceae bacterium
GCCGCTCCGTGCGCCGCTCCGTGCGCCGCTCCTTGCGCCGCTCCTTGCGCCTGTTCCCCGGCCCAGCGCAGCCCGGCCAGGGCGTTCCCGATCAGGCTGCCCTGGTCGGCAATGAAATGCAGCGGGCGCGGCGTATGCAGATGGACGCCAGGCGGCAGCCCCACGACGACCGTTTCACCCGCCAGATCAGAGCTTTGCAGCGCGGTGGCTATCCAGGTAATCATCGGCTGCCCGGCTATCTCCAGCAGGGCTTTGGGTTGCCCTTGCGTATAGTCATAAAGGGGATCAGCGGGGGAAGCCTGCCCGCCGGCTAGAATGATGACAGGGAAAGTGGTCTGGGTCATGGGATGTCAGGTTCAGAAAGACTGGAGCAGTCTTTAAGACTGCTCCAGTCTAGGGTCGGAAGATAACGCCGGCATAACTGGTGTATGGTCCCAAGCGGGACTGGGCAGCCATGACGGCGGCGTAGGCGTCAATGCGACCGTAGCCGTAAGTGTTGTTGGGTTGTTGGCTGCCGGGCAGGTCGCCGCAGTTTTCGCTGGTGGTGCGTGGCAGGGCGGTGGCGATGATCAGGTCTTCTATTGATGCGGCCTGCCCTACCAGGTTGGGGTTGGCGGCCATGATTAACGCCGCCAGGCCGGCGACGTGGGGGGCGGCCATGCTGGTTCCGCTCAGGTTGGCGTAACCGCCATTGAGCCAACTGGAGTGGACGTTGGAACCGGGGGCGACCACGTCGGGTTTTAGACGGCTGCTGCCATCGCTGGTGACCGGCCCGCGGCTGCTGTAGCTGGCAATCAGGTCGCTGCTGGTGACAGCCCCCACGGTGAAGGCATCGTCGTAGATGGCCGGCGGCGTGTTGATGCTGCTGCAACCCAACGTGCCATTATTGCCGGCACTGGCGACGACGAGAATGCCGGCAGCGCGCGTATTCGCCACCACCGTTTGCAGGATCAGGGGGTCCAGACAGCCCTCGCTGGGTGGGCAAGCCCAGGAATTATTGATGACGTGGGGCGCGCGCGCCGGGTCGGGATTTTGCCCCTGGGCATCGGTGGGGGCGATAAACCATTGGAAGCATTCGCTGTAGGTGATAGGCGTGCCGATGCCTTGATTCATGTTGCGGCAGCCAATCCACCGCGCCCCAGGGGCCACGCCTATCTGGTTGGCTGCGCCATCGTCGCCCACCAGAATGCCCATGGTGTGCGTGCCGTGACCATAGTCGTCGCACGGCGCGGCGGCATCCGCGCCACAACTACCGCCGCCGCTGTGGATGGCGTCGTGCCAGTTGTAATTGTGGTCTGCCTGCTGCCCATCCCAGCCGCGATACTGGTTGATCAAGGCGGGATGGTCCCACTCATACCCGGTATCCTGCCCACCAATGACGATGTTTTGGCCGGTAATGCCGGCATCCCATACCTGCGGCGCGCCAATCTGGGCAATATTCCACTCTATCACCTGCGGGTCGGTTAAGGCTGGCGGGGGGGCCGGTTCGCGTAACTGGAGGCGCGGGTTGGCGTAGACGTAAGCGACTTCCTGGTGTTGGGCTGTCGCCTGTAAGACGCGCCAATCGCCGCGCACCCAGATCATATTTGCCACCCAGTAAGCGCGATATTCTGCCTGGTGGCTTTCCAGCGTCGCCAACAAGGGGCGCTGTGTGCGTTCCGCCAGGGTCGTCAATTGGGCAAAAACATAAATCCCTCTGGCTAACCGCTTTGGCCGGGCGGCGGCGGCTGTCAGATCAGCCTGCTCCGCCAGGAAGAGGATAAACTCTGTTTCCTGCTCCAGGGCGGTGGCCAGCACCGAGGGCGCTACTTTCATTTGCCAGCCGGCTGCCGGCGCCGGCTGCGTTTGCGCCCCCAGGCCGCACAAAATCAGTACCAGAAATCCTAACCGCCATCGTCGCATCAGCATTTGCCCGTTCATTGCCCCCAGTCGCGCAGATAACGGAAATCGTGGCTGATCGTCCGGCTGCTGATTTTGGGCAGCACGGGCATCATCCGTTTGTAGTGCGCCCGCTGTACCATGGTCAGCACGCGCCGCACCATAGCGCCGTTGAAGCCGGCCTTTATGGCCTCGTCCGGGGAGTACCGTTCGTCTACCAACAGATAGAGCAGTTTATCTACCTCGGTGTAAGTGAAACCCAGGTCCCCCTCATCCGTTTGATTGGGAATCAGATCAGCGGTCGGGGCTTTGTTGATGATCACCTCGGGCACACCCAGGCCGCGCGCCAACTGCCGCACTTGTGTTTTATACAGGTCGCCAATGGGATTGACAGCCGAGGCCAGGTCGCCAAAGATGGTGCCGTACCCCAGTAGCAGTTCCGTTTTGTTGCTCGTGCCCACCACCAGGGCGTCCCAAGCCATAGAACGATCATAAAGCAGAATCATGCGCATGCGGGCCATGACGTTGCCCATGCGCCGCGGGGTGATGCCGGGCGAGGCGGCAAAGAGCGGGTCGCACATGGGGGTGATGTCTATCGTTTCGCTGGCGACGCCCAACTGGTCAATGACCAACTGGGCGTGTTCCAGGCTGTCGGGGGAGGAAGCGCGGTAGGGCATGCGCACTGCCAGTACATTTTCCGCGCCCAGCGCCGCTGCCGCCAGGAAGCAGGAAAGGGCGGAATCAATGCCGCCTGACAACCCCAGGACGGCTTTGGTGAATCCGGTTTTGGTGATTTCGTTGTGCACAAACCGGGTCAATACCAGCTTGCTGACGTGGAGATCAATATTGAGTTTGGCAGCCAGTTGGTTCTGCATGGTGTATCCTCGTAGGGGCAGGGTTTAGCGGGCTGAAGCAGTGTAACCTCTTTTGCCGTTCCTGGCGTCCCTGGCGGTGAAATTCTGGAGAGACCTGGCAATTACCCTGTCTGTCAGGGCGATGCGGTGCGCTCTATGCCAAAGCCTCTACGGGTTGGTTGTCCACTGGCGCACAGCAGCCGGCACCGGGTAAACAGCTATGGCCGAGGCGGAGTCTATGCCTTGCAGGCTGGCATACTGGCGCAGCCCGCTAAGGTAAGGGGTGACCAGATTGATGCCGGTGAGTACCTGATAGCGGAACAGGCTGGCAAAAATGCCGCCATCTTGCTGCAAACCGCGCTGATCATAAGCGCGCATCACTTTTTCGACATCGTAGGTCACCGCGCGAAATTCGATCTGCCAGCGGTCGTTGCGGTAAGTGGCGATACAATACTTGGCATGGGGCGAGCCGTCAAGGGGCATGCCGGCAGAACCGCAGTTGACGATCCAGGTGTTTGACCAGAGCCGGTAGAGGGGGCAGTGAGTGTGTCCGACGAACAAGGTGACGTTGTCCAGTTCGTTCATGCGTTCGGCTACTTCCTGGTTGGTATGTGCCGGCAGAAATCCCCAAAACTGATTTAGCGGCGAAGCATGGAAGCAAACAGCGTCGCCGCAAGGCAGGGTATAAGACAATGGCAGCCCGGCCAAATAGTCCAACAACTCTTGACTGAGCTGCCGCTGCGTCCACTGCACGGTGCGCCACGTCGGATCAGTGGCCTCCAGGCCGGGAGCCTGGTTCAGCACGTATAACTCGTGGTTCCCTTGCAGCGTGACCAGTCCCAATGATTGGATAGCGACCACGCATTCAGCGGGGAAAGGGCCGCCATTGGCCAGATCGCCCAGACAGATGATCTGGTCAACGCCACATTTTTGAATATCGTGGAGGACGGCTTCGAGCGCCGGCAAATTTCCGTGAATGTCTGAAATAAGGGCAATGCGCATCATAAGGCGATTTTAGCATAACAGCCGTCAAAGGTTGTAAAAACCAGCCATTCTTAATCTGAACGAGTTTGCTCCTTTGGTAACACCACAGAATAGCGTGGATAAGAGGTTGAGAGCCTCGCTAAGCGCGGTA
>CAZDSN010000493.1:0-3864 GCA_964507675.1 uncultured Ardenticatenaceae bacterium
GGGGCGCTGTGCGCCCCTCGCCCTCTCCGAAAACCCCCTTCCGCCAGGGGTGAAGGGTTTTTTTGGGGGGGGCTTCCCTTACATCGGTTTCAACTACCGTCCAAAGGAGCAAACTTGTTCAAATTGAGAATTGCTGGACTGTTTGTTAAGGGTTCTTTTTTTGCCGCTAACCAGGAAAAATGGTAATTATAATGCCGGCAGAGCGCAGATAGATGCTGGAGACGGTTTACAAATGGAAAACGGCCGCTGTCCCAGGTGGTTTTATTAGGCCATATACCCCAGGGTGATTTGGCACTAGTACATTGTCAAGACCCTAGAACGCAGTATAATTTATAGTAGCCTGAAAAGGGTGAAGAACGAAAAGAGGTAATGGATAACTTGGACGAGCAAACACAAGAAGAACTGGACGGCATGGGCCATCCCATGGATTTTCTCCTGTCGGATGACTTCAACCTGGGTATTCCCACCATGGGTGAAGTCCGTATAGGCACTGTTGTTGCCCATCGTAACAACGCAATTATGGTGGATATTGGGGCCAAATCAGAAGGTTTTATTAGCCTGACTGATCTGGAAAAAATGGATGATGCTACCTGGGCCAAACTGGCTGTCGGTAACGAGGTTCCTGTTTATGTACTGAACCCGGAAGACAAGAATGGCAACATCATTCTCTCTTATAGCAAAGCTGTAGAGGAGCAGGATTGGGAGAACGCCCAACATTTTCACGAATCACAAGACGCCTTTGAGTGCAAGATCATTGGTTTTAACAAGGGCGGCTTGTTGACCCGCGTTGGTCAGGTTCGTGGATTTTTGCCCTCTTCCCAACTCAATATCAACCGCCAGTTGCGTAATGCTGCCAGCGAAGACGTGATGCGGCAGTACGTAGGTAAATCCATTCACGTCAAAGTGATTGAGGTAGATCGGAGCCGTAATCGCCTTATCTTGTCTGAACGAGCGGCCATGAAAGAGATGCGCGCGGCTAGGCGCACCCTTTTGATGGATTCCATCAAAGAAGGCAGTGTGTTGATTGGACGGGTGGTCAACCTGGCTGATTTTGGCGCTTTCGTGGACATTGGCGGTATGGAAGGATTGGTGCACGTTTCTGAATTAAGTTGGAAGCGGCAGGCCAAGCCCTCAGATATTGTCAAGGTCGGGGATGAGGTGCAGGTCTACGTCCTTAGCATTGACCAAAAACGACAGCGCGTGGCCTTGAGTATGAAGCGGTTGGAACCAGACCCGTGGTCGTTGATTGAACAGCGTTATCAGGTAGGTCAGTTGGTGGAAGCAACTATCACCAAGCTTACCGATTACGGTGCCTTTGCTCGTCTGGCAGATGATGACTACGATTTTGAAGGGTTAATCCACATTTCGGAAATGGCCCAAGATCGCATCAAGCATCCCAACCAGGTTGTCCATCGCTCACAGGTGGTGACTGCACGCATTATTCGCATTGCCCCTGAACAAAAACAAATCGGACTCAGCCTGAAA
Organism: uncultured Ardenticatenaceae bacterium; assembly: GCA_964507675.1. Classification (GTDB taxonomy): domain Bacteria; phylum Chloroflexota; class Anaerolineae; order Promineifilales; family Promineifilaceae; genus JAGVTM01. The sequence goes on from CAZDSN010000493.1 coordinate 1,486, forward strand.
CAAGTGGCATCTGACAAATACATGGATGTCGATCTGGCCTGGGGTGACACAGCAGAAGAAGAGTAATGAGCCTATCGTCGGAGGGCAGGTCTTTGAGATTGCTGTCCGACGATAGGCTCAGACAGTTTGACGAATGAGCGGACAGGCTGTTGTAGGCCGTGTCACGTGTGGGAAGGGGGTACAGCGCCTGGTTGGGGGCGCATTCCTCAGCGCAGCGCAGCTAATCTCTGGCGCTGCTACTCCAGCAACAAAAGGCGACTTCCGTTCTGCAATTTAAGAGGTGATATACTGTGAACTCAAAGAACTGGCAACGGTTTACGCAGCGGGCACGTCGCGTCCTTGGCCTGGCGCAAGAAGAAGCTGTGCGCCTAAACCACAGCTACATTGGGAGTGAACACATTCTCATTGGCCTCCTTCGTGAAGAGGGAGGCGTAGCAGGCCGCGTTTTGCGGGAATTAGGCCTGGAGACAAGCCGTGTCCAGACCATGGTGGAACGCCTGACCGTGACGGGCAAGCGTTCTCCTTTTAATACGCCCGAACTTGCCCCAACCACGAAGCGAGTATTAGAACTCGCTGTGGAGGAAGCCCGGCGTATGGGGCAGCACTATATCAGCACGGAGCATTTGCTGTTAGGTATTGCTCGCCAGAATGAAGGTCTGGCTATGGATGTCTTGCGTAAGTTTGGCGTAAACGCCGAACAGGTGCGGCGGGAGACGCATCGGGTTTTGAAAGAAAGCCCGGTCCCCACGGCAGAGCGTGGCAGCGCTGCTCGCAGCAGTAAGAAAGAAAAGAGCAAAACGCCTATGGTGGATCAGTTAGCGACTGATCTAACCGCCCTGGCGGAAGAGGGTAAGCTGGACCCGGTCATTGGTCGCCAGGTAGAAATTGAACGACTCATTCAAATTCTGGCGCGGCGGACGAAGAACAATCCAGCCTTGATTGGGGAGCCAGGGGTAGGTAAAACGGCCATTGTGGAAGGTCTGGCCCAACGCATCGTCAATGGGCAGGTGCCTGAAATCCTCTATGATAAGCGCGTGCTGCAGTTAGATGTAGGCAGTCTGGTTGCCGGCACTATGTATCGGGGCCAGTTTGAAGAGCGACTGAAGCGCGTTATCGAAGAGTTGAAATCCAGCGATGCTATTTTGTTTATTGATGAAGTGCACATGCTGGTAGGCGCGGGTTCTGCCGGCAGTTCCGTAGATGCCGCCAACATTCTGAAACCCTCGCTGGCCCGTGGTGAACTGCAGTGCGTGGGAGCGACCACCCTGGAAGAATATCGCAAATATATTGAGAGCGACCAGGCTTTGGAACGTCGTTTCCAGCCTGTTTACGTGGACGAGCCTTCCCCCGAAGAAGCGGTGCAAATCCTGCATGGCATTAAGCCGATGTATGAGCGGCATCACAACTTGCTTATTACCAACGAAGCCATTGATGCGGCAGTACAGCTTTCTACGCGCTACGTCACAGAACGATTCCTGCCAGACAAGGCCATTGATCTGATTGACGAGAGCGCTTCGCGCGTGCGCATGTATCGTGCGCCGCAGCGAACAGAGATTCGCGGCGCTTTCGAAGATCTGCGCGAACTGCATCAACAATATACAGAAGCACTGGAACAGGGTCGGGACGAAGACGCCGCTGACCTGCGCCAACGGGAAGAAGATTTACAGATGCAGCTAGACAGTGTGCGCGCCGGGCGCACCGGCGCCTCCAATGAACTTGCCGTCACTGCGGAGGACGTGGCTGAAGTGTTGGCAATGTGGACGGGCATCCCCGTGGTACAGTTTACAGAAGAAGAATCTACGCGGCTGCTGCATATGGAAGAAGAAATGCAGCGGCATATCGTGGGGCAGGAAGAAGCTATCGTTTCCCTGGCCAAAGCCATCCGGCGCGCCCGCGCTGGTTTGCAGAACCCCCGCCGTCCCATTGGCTCCTTCATTTTCCTGGGGCCGACAGGCGTGGGCAAAACAGAATTGACCAAGGCGCTGGCAAAATTCCTGTTTGGCAGCGAAGATGCCCTGGTGCAGTTGGATATGTCCGAGTTTATGGAGCGGCATACCGTGTCGCGGCTGGTAGGCTCCCCGCCTGGTTATGTGGGGTATGAAGATGCCGGCCAGTTAACGGAAGCCATTCGCCGCCGTCCTTACTCCATCGTGGTTTTCGACGAGATTGAGAAGGCGCACCCCGAGGTATTCAATATCTTGCTGCAGATCATGGAAGAGGGACATCTATCTGACGCCAAGGGGCAGAAGGTTAACTTCCGCAACGCGATCATCATCATGACCTCGAACATTGGTGCGGAGACTATTAAACGAGGCGGACGGCTGGGCTTTAGCTATCAACGGGATGAGGCCGCGGAAGTGGCCGACGCTTACCAGAAGA
>CAZDSN010000494.1:0-3862 GCA_964507675.1 uncultured Ardenticatenaceae bacterium
CGCGCTATCCAACGGGCCATAGTGCAGCAGCACGACATCTTCCCCGATGACGTGGTTTTGCTTAAAGATCGCAGCATTCCCAAAACGTCGAGCGGCAAGATTCAGCGGTACGCCTGCCGGCAGGCGTACCTGGAAGGCAGTCTGGAACTATGGAGCGCGCCATGAACAGCCGGACGCCAGACCCGCTCTTCCCCCTGACGGAAGAGGAAGAGGCGCTGTTGGCGCTGACGCACCAGATTTGCCGCCGTGAAATTGTGCCAGCGCGGGCGGCGTTGGATGAGACAGGGCATTTTCCGGCTGTGATTCTGGCGAAGTTTCGGGAGGTGGGACTGTTTGCCGGCATGTTTGAAACGGAATACGGCGGCCTGGGGCTTTCGCCCTTGATGCCCTTCCGCATCGTGGAAACGATTGCCCAATACTGCCTGGGCGTGGCTACCACCTTTGGCGCATCCACGACGCTGGCGGCGCTGCCCATTAAGTGCGGCGGCACGGATGCGCAAAAGCAAAAGTATCTGCCCGCCCTGGCCAGCGGCGAAAAGTTGGGGGCGCTGGCGGTAACGGAGCCAGACGCCGGCTCGGATGTACTCAACCTTTCCACCACAGCGGTCAAATCGGGCGACTCTTACGTCCTCAACGGCGTAAAGCAGTGGATTACCAATGCGGGACAGGCGGACATTTACTGCATTTTTGCCGGCACGGGCAGCAAAGGCGGTATCTCCTGCTTCATTGTGAAAAAAGACACGCCGGGGCTTTCCTTCGGACAGCTAGAAAACAAGCTGGGCATCCGCTGTTCCCATACCCGCCAGGTAGTGCTGCAAGATGTCATCGTACCTGCGGAAAACCTGATTGGGTTGAAACCCAACCGGGGGCTGCTGCACCTGCTGCAAACGCTGGCCCGTTCGCGCGCCAGCGTGGCCGCTCTCTCGGTGGGCGTCGCCACTGGCGCTTACCAGGAAGCGGTTAAGTACACCCGCCAGCGGGAGCAGTTTGGGCAGAAAATCATTCGCTTTCAAGCCTTGCAGCATTTATTAGCCGACATGCTGGTGAAAATCGAAACAGCCCGCGCCCTGGCTTATCGCGCCGCCCTGTACGCTGTGCAGCAGCACCCCGCAGCCAACACATTTTCGGCTATGGCGAAATATTACGCTTCTGAAATAGCCATGCAGGTTACAACGGACGCGGTGCAGCTTCATGGCGGCTATGGCTACAGCAAAGAATATCCGGTGGAGAAGATGTTCCGTGACGCCAAAATTCTGGCTATCTACGAAGGTACCAACCAAATGCTCAAGAATCAGATAGGAGATCACATTGTCCGCACCGCCGCGCAGATCGAATAACCAGCAGCGCGAGGAAGAGATTCAGGACTGGTTGATTAACCGCCTGGCTACCTGGCTGCTGCTCGACCCCGAAGAAATAGACGTCGAACAACCATTTGCCAGCTATGGCCTGACCTCCATTACAGCGGTGACCATGACGGGCGACCTGGAAGATTGGCTGGGGGTAGAACTAAGCCCCATATTGGCTTATGAATACCCGACCATTGCCGCCCTGGCACGCCGTCTGGTCGTTGAGGCACAGAGCTGAGGCAGGGCTGAGCATGGAACCCATCGCTATCGTGGGCATTGGCTGCCGTTTCCCTGGCGCAAACGGGCCGCAAGCATTCTGGGAACTACTGCGCAATGGGGTAGACGCCATTAGCGAAACGCCGCCTGGGCGTTGGGGCGCTTCTTTTTACGACAAAGACTCGGCTGCCCCTGGCAAAACGAACACGCGCTGGGGCGGTTTTCTGGCGCAGATTGACCGGTTCGACGCCGCCTTTTTCAAAATCTCCCCGGTCGAGGCAGTCCAAATAGATCCGCAGCAGCGACTGCTGCTGGAAGTCACCTGGGAGAGTTTGGAAGATGCCGGCATTGTTCCCTCCCAACTGGCAGGCGCGCCTGTGGGCGTTTTTGTGGGCATCATGAGCAACGATTATGGCGAGATTTCCCGCTTCGCCCCTGACCTGGTAGACGCCTACACCTGCCCCGGCAATGGCTACTGCATTGCCGCCAACCGCATTTCCTACGTTTTCGATTTCCGCGGTCCCAGCGTAGCCGTAGACACAGCCTGCTCATCCTCGCTGGCGGCGGTGGATCTGGCTTGCGCCAGCCTGGGGCGCGGCGAGTGCGATCTGGCGGTAGCTGCTGGCGTGAACGCTCTGTTGTCTCCCTGGGGTTCGATTTACTTCACCAAAGCCAGCCTGATGTCACCCAGTGGTCGCTGCCAACCATTCGACGCCCGCGCCGATGGGATTGTGCGCGGTGAAGGAGCGGGTGTGATCATTCTGAAGCGGCTGGCAGATGCCGCCGCCGCTGGGGATGCCATTTACGCCGTCATCCGCGGCACGGCAGTCAACCAGGATGGACGCACCAATGGGTTAACCGCGCCTAACCGCTGGGCGCAAGAGGCTGTTTTACGCGCGGCTTATAAGCGGGCTGGCGTTTCTCCTGGGGCCGTGCAGTATGTCGAGGCGCATGGCACGGGCACACCGCTAGGAGACCCGTTGGAAGCGAAGGCGCTGGGCGCAGTGCTGTCAGAAGGTCGCCCCCCTGACCAGCCCTGCCTGATTGGTTCGGTGAAGAGCAATATGGGGCACCTGGAATCGGCTGCCGGCATAGCTGGCTTGATTAAAGTCGCGCTGGCTTTGAAACATCGCGCCATCCCGCCCAGTTTGCATTTCCATACGCCCAACCCCAACATCCCTTTTGCCGAACTCCCCCTTCGCGTGGCGCAGACGTTGACGACTTGGCTATCAACTGGCCCGGCGTTGGCTGGCGTCAGTTCCTTTGGTTTTGGCGGCACCAACGCGCATGTCGTTGTTGCAGAAGCGCATCTTGCAACAGGGGTAGCTTATTCCCAGGCGGCGTCATGTCCGACCTGTCACTTCTTACCTCTCTCAGCACGCACATCGGCGGCGCTGCGCGATCTGGCGCGCGCCTATGACAGTTTTCTGACAGGCGCAGGCGCGGCGCTGCCCCTGGCAGACATTTGCCGCGCCGCCGCTCTTTGCCGCGAACACCACGCGCACCGGCTGGGCGTGGTGGGGGAAGACCATGCCGACATGATTACCGCCCTGCAAGACTTTCTCCAGGGCGCACCCTCAACTGCCTATATCGTTGGACAGACGCGGTTGCGCCGCCGTTTCAAACCCGTCTTTATTGTAGCTGCGCAGACGGGCCCGCCAACGCCCTCTCTGAGCGCGTCAGATGACGGGTGGGTGTTTTTGCAGCGGCTGGCGGAGGAGTTTGCGGCAAATCCCGCTGCCAGAGGCGCTCTATCTACCTCTCTGACGACCTGGTGGCGCGCTTGTGGTCTGGAACCTGTCGCCACTCTCGAAGCGGCGGCCCCTGATTTATCCCCCCAACTGCGCGCCTTGCGCGCCAGCGGGCACAACATCTTTATCGCTTTCAGTGCAGAGGGACAGGCGGCGCTGCCGGCATCTTTGCCCAGCGACAACGCGGAATGCTTGATTTTGCCGGCATGGCCCGCGACTGCCTCTGCCCCTGACTTCATTCAGGCCACTTTACAAGCCCTGGCGACCCTCTATGCCTTTGGTTTCTCTCCGGCCTGGGAGCGCGTTTATCCCCTGCCGGCCCCGCGGCTGCCGCTGCCCACCTACCCCTGGCAGCGAGAGCGGTTCTGGCTGGAACAAACCCGCGACCCGTCTGGCAACCCGCATAGCGGGCAGCCGCTCCTGGGCGCGCCTGTTCCGCTGGCGCATCTGGCTGATCAGGTTGTTTGGGAACTCCGGGTGGACGTTCCTGAACTGGCTTACCTGGCTGAACACCAGGTACAAGAAAAAGCCGTTATGCCTGGTTCCGCC
>CAZDSN010000495.1:0-3861 GCA_964507675.1 uncultured Ardenticatenaceae bacterium
CATCTTTGGGCATAGTTCAAGAGGCGTTGGGCGCTGGTTTTCAAACCCGCTCTTCAAAATCATGCCCCTGGTAGTTCGCCAAATTTCTATTGATGGGCCAAAAAAGTTCAACTTCGCGGAGAAGTTGAACTTCTGTAGAGTACAAAACAACTTTGGTCAAGTGCCGGGTTGCGGGCGTATTATAGATTATCGCGTAGGCGTGTCAAACCAGCGCCGCACCAGCGCCGCATCAGCGCCGCATCACGGCTGGCAGACAACTTCCGATGAATGTCACCTAGAAATGATGCCGTTTACCACCCACAAAGCAGCCCCTTTTCATGCTACAGTATGGCTACCATCGGGTGGGGACTACTCCGCTCCAGGTGGCAACGAGATGCAACGATATAGATGCGGAGGCTTACTATGTTGACAGTGAACGATCTCATGACGGTGGCCCCCCACACTGTCACCCCTCAAACCACGCTGCGCGAGGTAATTAATTTGATGCAGGAAGAGGAATGCCGGCAGTTTCCCGTGGTAGACGCCAATGGAAACCTGGTGGGCATTGTTACCGACCGTGATATTCGCCTCATTATGAACTCCCCCATCGTCCTACACGAAAGATGGCAGGATGCCGCGCTGTTGGACACCATGACCGTAGAAAGCTGCATGACGGTCCACCCCCTGACCGTCTCTCCAGACACGCCGGCTTACGACGCTGCCGAGATGCTCAGCGCCTACAAATTTGGGGCGCTGCCCGTCCTGGACAGCGGTCGCCTGGTGGGCATCGTCACCGTCACCGATTTTCTAGACCACTTTGCCGAATTTAAGCCCCTGGTGGTCAACGCTCATCAGGAGTAAGCGCAGCCCGACTGTTTTCTCCCCGTCCGCGGCTGGGCATGAGGATTGTCCACCCCCCCCATGACAATCTTCACTATTATTTGCCCCCATGCCGGTATATGCTTTAAGCAAGGCCGCCTGCCAATTTCGTCAGGCTCCTTGTGACGCGCCCCGGCGCGAACATCTTGCCCTTCGCCCCCACACAACCGCGTCACTCACTGACCACTCGCCACTCACCACTGGTCACTGTTTTAAAGGAGGTCGCTATGTTCAAGAAAATTCTGGTCCCACTGGACGGGTCACACCTGGCAGAACAAGCTATTCCCCCGGCGATGACCATTGCCCAGGCCACTAACGCCGAACTCGTTTTGATGCGTGTGGTCGTGCCGCTGGAAGTCGTTGCCCCCTTTGTCGAGATCCAACCTGCCTATGATACAGCCCTCAACCGGCAGGAAGCAGAAGCCCGCAGCTACCTGGAAAGTCTTCGCGAACAGTGGCAAACCACCGACTTTACCATCCGCGTCGAAACCCGATTAGGGATGGTGGCCGAAACCATCGTGGACTGCGCCCAGGAACATGGGGTTGACCTGATCGTCATTTGCAGCCATGGTCGCACCGGCCTCAGCCGTTGGGTTTATGGCAGCGTGGCCGAAAAAGTCGTGCGCGGCGCCCACTGCGACACCTTGATCGTGCGCGGACGCCCGGACAAGTAGGTCCAGAAATGGAACTCGAAACGGTACAAATAGAAGCGTACCTGGCCGGCATTATGGCCCATCCGGTACAAATCAGGCAAATCGGGGTGTTGGGGCAAAAAGAAACCGGAGCGGCGGCGCTCAAAGCCTTTGGTTATGGCCAGCCAGTCTATGTGGATTACCAGGCGGACAACGCCGCGCCACAGCGTATTGTGCTGCGCCAGGTCAGACAGAATGGCTTTGGCCGCGAAATGAGCAGCGACCGCGCCGCCGCCGTCTGGTTGGATTTTCACACCTTCAACGATCTGCCGCGCCACGTGCCCGCTCGTGATATGGTCGCCATTCGCGGCGACGGTCACCTGACTTCCGTAGGCCAGGCAGAAGAACTGCTGCTGGTCACCGACTACGCCCCCGGCGCTCCCTACGCCCAAGATTTGATGCGCATTCGGGACATGGGGTACATGGAGGAACAGGACTGCCGCCGCGCCCGCGCCCTGGCAAACTACCTGGCCGTCATCCATGCCCACAAACACGACGATCCGTTGCTCTGGCGGCGGCGCGTGCGCGACTTAATCGGGCACGGCGAAGGCATCATGGGGCTGACGGACAGCTACCCGGCTGACTTTCCCCTCATTTCCCCCGCCGACCTGTGCGCCATTGAGCAAAAAGCCAACGAGTGGCGCTGGCGGCTCAAGCCGCTGACACACCGTTTAAGCCAGGTACATGGGGACTTCCACCCGTTCAACGTGCTTTTTAGCGACGGCGACACGTTCAACCTGATTGACCGCAGCCGCGGCGCCTGGGGCGAACCTGCCGATGACGTTAGCTGCATGACGATCAACTACCTTTTCTTTTCCTTGCAGCGGTATGGACGGCTGGATGGGCCTTTCCAGGACTTGTATCAGGCTTTTTGGGAAACGTATCTGCGGCAGACGGAAGATCGTGGCTTTCCCGCCGTGATCCAGCCCTGGTACGCCTGGCGCGCGCTGGTGCTGGCCAGCCCACAATGGTACAACATTGCGGATGAGGTGCGGCTAAAGCTGCTGACCTTTGCCCGCGTGGTTCTGGACACCCCGCACTTCGACTGGCGGGCGATCAACCATTACCTGGACAGCGCCTGACGCATCATGCCTGCCGCCGACCCTGGATTTGTCGTCTGGTTGACGGGAATGCCGGCATCCGGCAAAACCACCCTGGCCCGCGCCTTGCAAACGCGCCTGGCTGCGCAAGGCGTTCCCGCCATCCTGCTCGATTCTGACCACCTGCGCCACATCCTCACCCCCAACCCCACCTATACCCCTGCCGAACGAGACTGGTTCTACACCGCAGTAGGCCAGCTTGCCGCCTGGCTGGCGCAGGAAGGCGTCAACGTCCTCATTGCCGCCACCGCCAACCGCCGCGCCTACCGCGACCAGGCCCGCCAGCAAATCCCCCGCTTTGCCGAAGTCTACGTGCGCTGCTCCCTGGCGACCTGCCAGGCGCGCGACCCCAAAGGCATCTACGCCCGCGCCCAAACCGCCGCCCACGACGCCGTCCCCGGCCTGGGCGCCGCCTACGAACCCCCCCTGGCCGCCGAAGCCACCGTAGATACCGAAACCCTCTCCCCGGCCGCCGCCGCCGCTGCCCTTCTTTCCCAACTCCAGGCCCTTGAAAAAATAATCAGCTAATCCCCCTCCCATCTTGCCAGGGAAAGGGGTTGGGGGAAGGGGGCCTCTCTCACATTGGTTTCTACACTTCTTCCCCGAACAGTGGGCAGAGATGCGTGGACAGTGTATAGTGGAAGCCAAAACAACCACCATTTTTCTGTTGCCTGTTTTCCGTTGCCCGTTGCCTGTTTTCCATTACTTCTGGTGAAAAAATGAACCGATCCTTCCGCGCCCTTTCCCTCTACTTTGCCCTCCTCCTGATGGGGCTGGCTGCCCCCCTGGTCGCTGCCGATACCAGCTACGTGATCCAGCCGGGGGACACTTTGGCCGCCATCAGCCGCCGCTTTAATGTCAGCATTGACGCCCTGGCGCAGGCCAACCATATTCTCAACCCCAACCTGATCTACGCCGGGCAGACATTGACCATTCCCGACGGCAGCAGCCCGTCCCCCACCCCCGCACCGCTCCCTACCGACGGCAGCGTCACCTACATCGTCCAACCAGGTGATACGCTTTATCGGATTGCGCTGCGGTTTGGGGTGAGCGTGCCGGCATTAGCCCAGGCAAACGGCATCAGCAACGTCAACGTCATTTACGTGGGCCAGGTGCTGACCATTACTGCCGGCAGCCCGCCGCCGGCAGCCACCGCCACGCCCGCCCCCGGCCCGACGCCCCCGCCGCCTGCGCCTGCGCCCGGCGCAGCC
>CAZDSN010000496.1:0-3861 GCA_964507675.1 uncultured Ardenticatenaceae bacterium
CGCTATCTCCGCCAACGGCAGACCAGGCGTCAGTGAACTGGTCGGCGTCAACGTAACCAGGCCCATAACGGCTTCACCGTCCTCGCCCCGCAAGCGGTCGCCAAACAGCATAAACAACAGGCCGAAAACACAGGCAAACGTAACCACTACCACCGCAGCATACCCCAGCACGGGCGGAATCATGGAAGCGGTGGCCGCCTGCCCGGCCAGAACCTGGCGCGCCCCGCTGCGCGTGGCCACTTCGATTTCAAATGGAATCGTCTCCACCCCGCCAAACAGGTTAGTAGCACGCGCCTGCAAGGCCAGGTTTACCACAGCTTCCTGACCTGGTTCCAATGGCACGTGCCCTGTTTCGCCACGAAACTGCACCCGCTCGCTGCGCCCAATCACGCTAAAATCGGCGGCTGTATTGCCACTGTTGCGCACAAACACGCGCACCGCTCCCGGCAGTCGCAGTTCGGCGTTCTCCAGGCGCGCCTCGAAAGCGGTGAACGCGCCAATGAGCAGCGAGCCGTTTGCCGAAGCTGTCGTATGCGGGTGCTGCTGGGAGATCAGGCGCAAATAGAAGCGCTGCCGGCCCGCCGGCGTGTCTGGCTGGCGCGGCACTTTGACCTCAATATGCATCTGGACGCTGCCATTAGGCGGTACAGTCACAAACTCCCCAGGCACGCTCAACCAGCCGGCAGGCACACCTTCGACGCGCACATTAACCCGGTCGGCGATATCGCTGCGGTTGACCACTTCCAGACGCAGGCGAGCAGGCTTGCCTGGCTCTACAGTCAAACGATCTTGCGCCAGATACATAGCCAATGCTTCATCCGCTGCCGGCAGTTGGGTAGGCTGCTCCGACACCGGCACGACCTTCAAACCGGTAGGCGTTTGCGCCGGCGGCACAGGTTCCAACGGCGCAGGCAGAACCAGGGTCAAGGTATAGGGGCCAATTCGCAGCGGCTGATCGGGCAGCAGCGCCACGGCTTGCTGCGCCGCCAGGCGCCGCCCCGCCAGATGCGTGCCATTCACGCCACCCAGGTCCAGCACTTTCCACCCATCCGCCGCCGCTTGCAGACGGGCGTGATAGCGAGAAACGCCTTCTGCCGGCAAAACTACGTCATTATCCGCATTACGTCCCAGGCTGATCACCGCGCGATTTAAGGCGACGCGGCTGGTAGGCTGCCCCGGAGCGTCAATGCTCAGCGCGTACCCAGGCGGCGGCTGCGACAGTGGCGGCGTCAGCACAGGCTGGTCAGCCGCCACGACGCGAGTGGAATTTTCCGCCAGGGCCAGGCGGGCGCTGCGCAAGGCAGCCGCCATCTCCGCCCCCGAAGCAAACCGGTCGGCCCGGTCTTTAGCCATCGCTTTTTGTAGCAGCGCATCCAATACCGGGGGAATGTCCGGTCGCAAATCTCGGGCGGGCGGCGGCATAATGCCTTTTAAGTGGGTCGTCACCGCTTCCGTCAGGTTCTTGAAGCGGAAGGGGGTGGCATTCGTCAGTAGTTCATATAACACCACGCCCAAGGCATACAGGTCTGTGCGTCCATCAACTACCTCTACACCCTCGCACTGTTCCGGCGACATGTAGACAGGCGTGCCCAATGTTGTGCCCGTCAGGGTCAATCGTTCCCCCTCCAGCACTTTCACCAGACCAAAATCAGTCAGAATAGCCCGAAATGGCGCATCCCCCTCCTCTGGCGGGCGATCTAATTTCTTCAAAATGATGTTGCCCGGCTTGACATCCCGGTGAATCAGTCCCCGCTGGTGGGCATAATCCAGGGCGTCCGCCATTTGTATTCCAATTTGCAGACTCTGCTGCAAGGGCAGGTAGATGCCGCGCGCCTGCAGCCGCCCGAGGTGGGCGCGCAGGCTGCCGCCGTCAATATATTCCATGGCGATATACAACCCCTCGGTAGAGTCGCCAAAGTCGAATATCTTGATGATAGAGGGATGGTCCAGCCGGGCAACTGTTTGTGCTTCTTTAGTCAAGCGGGCGCGAAATTCAGGCAGGCGGGCAAATTGAGCGTGCATGAACTTGACCGCCACAGTGCGACCCAGGTTCAAATCGCGGGCGCGGAAGACCGTGCCCATGCCGCCGTCCCCCAACAGCGCTTCTAACTGATAATGTCCTATTTGCTTGCCGATCAAGTCACTATTCATGCCGAACCTGAACCTTCTTGCCCGTCCCTGTTAGACGCCCTGGCGCACGCCCTGGCGCATTACCTCTTCCAAAGTTGCCAGCAGCAGTTCAATTTCATTTGGCCCCACCCAATAATGGGTCACAACGCGAAAGTGGCGCTCGCTCTCGGCTCCAATCCAGATATTGGCCCGCTGCCGCAGTTGGGCAGCGATCTGGGGCGCAGTTAAAGTCGCCTCGGGTGCCAGGTAAAAGTAAACAATGTTGGTACGCACTCGTTCCAGATCGAGCTGTATCCCCGGAATAGTAGCCAGGCCGCGGGCCAAAAAAGCCGCGTTTTCATGGTCTTGGGACAGGCGATCCACCATCTCGGTCAGAGCCACAATGCCGGCAGCCGCCAGCACCCCCGCCTGACGCATGCCCCCGCCTAATATCTTGCGCATTCGCCGCGCCTGGCGCACAAAAGTCGCTGAGCCGCACAAAAGCGATCCCACCGGCGCGCACAACCCCTTGCTCAGACAAAAACTGACGGAATCAACATGCTGCACAATTTCGCGGGCCGGCACGCCCAACGCTGCCGCCGCATTAAACAGACGCGCCCCGTCCAGATGCGTCGCCAGACCATGCCGCCGGGCTATCTCGCCCACCGCCGCCAGGTAATCTAGCGGCACGGGCGCGCCATTTTTAGCCCCGTAGCTGTTCTCCAACAAAATAAGGCGGCTGCGCGGGCAGTGCGGATCGTCCCCGCGGATAGCGGCCTCTATTTGCGCCAGGTCCATGCGCCCTACGGCGTCTGTCGGCAGCGGATAGGGCGTGACGCCGCCTAAGGCCGCCATACCTCCCGCTTCCCAGCAGAAAATGTGCGCATCCTGGCCGACAATAGCTTCATCCCCCCTGCCGGCATGGGTCAAAATGGCCGCCAGGTTGCCCATGGTGCCGCTGGCCACAAAAAGAGCCTCTTCTTTGCCCACCATCTCTGCCGCCAGCACTTCCAACTTATTGACGGTGGGGTCTTCCCCATACACGTCATCGCCCACCCCAGCCGTTAACATCGCCTGGCGCATGGCGGGCGTAGGCCAGGTTACCGTATCGGAGCGGAAATCTATTTTATCCATGCCAGAAGTTTACGTAAGAACGGGAAGAAAGTAAAGACAGCAATTCATTTGCCGCTCTACCTGGTGGACAAATCGCCTGAAACGGTACACCTCGACGCCTGTCAGAGTCCGCCAGACTGCCAATCGTTCACAAACATACAGTCAGCTTGCATCCCGCTTTATTGTCGCAAATACGCCCGCTCTCTATAATCATCCTTGTGAGCATAGGACACACGGGCCAGCGGCTCCTTTTCCCTGAATGTAAATACAGACAGAGATGCTTCTGGCTCCTGTTCCTCGAAGGAATACGGCAGGTGTGCATGCCGGCAGTTTGCACGCAAACGGAGTAAGAAAATGTCTGAGAGAAAAACATCCCCCGCCCCCCGTCGCCGCAGCGCAGGCCAGATCGGCGTCCGAATTGGTCTGATCCTGGCGCTGTTCGCGGCTGGGGCTGTTCTGCTGCTGCGCCGGGCCAACCCCAACCCGGAAGGCGTGACCCGCGATCGGGCAGTACAGTTGGTGCTGGGGTTAAATGGAGGCCGCAGCATCAGCGGTGACAGCCATTTGCCGCCTGTCGTTGTTTATCCTCCCGTCAACCCTATCACCATTAACCTGACCGGCCTGGGGCCCAATACGCCC
>CAZDSN010000497.1:0-3860 GCA_964507675.1 uncultured Ardenticatenaceae bacterium
GTCCAGCAAGATCGGCGAAATCTGCGCCCAATCCGCGCAATCTGCGTTCTATTGCCCCTCAAACAGGTTTCTAGCGGTTGAATGCTTCTGGACGAAGCGCTTCGTGGACGCGAGCCGGCGTGAACGGAATGCGGCGGAGGCGCACGCCGGTGGCGTCGTAAATGGCATTGGCAACGGCGGGGGCGACGCCGTCTTTGGGGATTTCGGCGATGGCTTTAGCCCCAAAGGGGCCACTGGGTTCGTTGGTTTGCACCAGGATGCACTTTAGCCAGGGCATTTCGTCGGCGCGGTAGATGTGATAGGGACCAAAGCTATCGTTGATCAGGTGGCCATCTGGCGTGTAGGCCATTTCTTCGCAGTGAGCGTACCCCAGCGCCTGCGTCATACCCCCCTCTACCTGCCCGCTGGCTGTAATGGGATTGATAGGCACGCCGGCATCTACAGCCATCACCAGTTTGGTCACCGTCACCTGTCCCGTTTCTACATCCACTTCCACTTCGGCAAACTGCCCGGCAAAGGGAGGTGGGGACTCCATGCTGACGTAGGAGGCAGTAGCCATAATCTGTCGCTGCTGCTCCTGATGCAGGGAATGTAAGGCGATTTCGGCCAGCCAGACGCGGCGCCCATCGGGGGCGATAGCCTGCCTGTCTTTGAGACGGATGTCTCCTCCCGTTGCCAGCCCCAGCATTAGCGCCGCCCGTTCCCGCATCTGTTCGGCTACCTGTTCACACGCTTTCTTGACCGCCATGCCCGAAATGTAGGTCGTGCTGCTGGCGTAAGCGCCTGTGTCAAAGGGGGTCATGTCGGTGTCGCTGGAGTAGATAATAATGTCTCGCAGCGGCACGCCCAACACTTCGGCGGCAATTTGTGACAGCACTGTATCGGAGCCTGTGCCCAGGTCGGTGGCCCCCACCAGAACGTTAAAAGAGCCGTCGTCGTTGATTTTGACGCTGGCCCCGCCCATGTCCAGGCCAGGAATGGCCGTTCCGTGCATGCACATGGCTGCGCCCAAACCACGCCGCAGATGCGGTTTGCCGGGAACGGCGTGCCAGCCGGGTTGGTATTGGCGTTCCCACTCAATCGCTTTCATGCCCTGCGCGAAGCATTCAGCCAGACCACAGGTGTTGATCACGGGTTCAGAGGTGACGGTTTCTTTTTCGCCTTCGCCCAGCAGGGGGGCAATGGGCAGCGTGTCGCCTGCCTGTACCCAGTTGCGGCGGCGGAACTCAATGGGATCCATGCCCAGGGCGTGGGCGATTTCGTCCATGTGGCATTCCAGGGCGAAGAGCGCCTGAGGCGCGCCGTAGCCGCGATAAGCGCCAGGGACGGGCAGGTTGGTGTACACGACCAGGCAGTCGAATTTGCGGTGCTGGCAATTGTAGCTGCTGAGGCCGCGCAGCCCGGTGACGGTTTGCACGGTGAGGCCATGCGTGCCGTAAGCGCCCGTGTTGCCGATGACGCGCATTTCCATGCTGTGCAGCGTGCCGTCAGCCATGACGCCCGTTTTGTAGGTGATGGTTTGTGGATGGCGGGTGCGGCTGCTGCGAAACTCTTCCGAACGGTTCAGTTCCAGGCGCACGGGCCGGCCTGTGGCTATGGTCAGATGGCCGACGATGTCTTCAATCAGCATTTCCTGCTTGACGCCAAAGCCGCCGCCAATGCGGGGCTTGATGATGCGGATGCGGCGCACAGGCAGCCCCAACAGGGGAGCCACCATGCGGCGGACGTGGAAGGGGACCTGGGTGGAGGTGCGGATGACCAGGCGCTCATCGGCATCCCACCAGCTAATGGCGATATGCGGTTCAATGGGGCACTGCTGCACCTGGTGCACGGTGTAGGTGTGTTCGAAGATATGGTCGGCTTCGGCAAAGCCGCGGGCGACGCTGCCAACTTCGGCGTGGATGTGGTGCACGATATTGCGGCTGGCTTCATGAATGCCGGCAGTATCCTCTTCGTCATGAATAATTGGCGCGCCCGGTTTGATGGCTTCGTTTTCGTCGAAGACTGCCGGCAAAACCGCATACGTCACCTTAATCAACGCCAATGCCGCCTCTGCGATTTCGGGCGTGTCTGCGGCCACTGCCGCCACACGGTCGCCCACGTAGCGCACTTTATGGTCAAAGCTGACCTGATCAAGCGGCGGTGGGTTAGGGTAAGATTGGCCGCCAGAAGCGTACTTAACCCGTTCCACATTCTCGTAATGCAGCACTGCGCGCACGCCCGGTAAGGCGCGCGCTTCGCTGTCGTCAATGTCCAAAATATGCGCGTGGGCGTGGGGGCTGGTCAGCAGTCTGGCATGCAGCATTCCGCGCATTTCTATGTCGTCCACGAAAGCGGGATTGCCTTTCGCCAGTTTAATGGCGTCTACTTTGGTTTCCGGCTTGCCCACCACAGCCGTTTCGGGGATGTGGGACGTCAGCAGCAGGTCTATTTGCGGCTGCGTGCGGGTGATGGTTTGGGCGGGGGAAGTAGGGTGCAATCCAGAGCCAGGGCCAGCCAGTTCGGGGTCTTCGTCGTCCGGTTCCGCCGGAGGCGTTTCCAGGTAGTAGGTGGCGTCTACCATGTCTGGCCCCTGGTAAGGGGGGACGTCTTCACCGCGCAGGACGGCAGCAGCGCGCTGTATGGCTTCAACCGGTTTAATATAGCCTGTCTCGCGGCACAGAACGCCCGACAGGGCGTCGCGGATTTCGGCCTCGGTGGGGTTGGGGTTGTGGTCCAGCAGCCCTTTGGCCGCCAGAATCATGGCCGGGGTGGAGTAACCCGACTGGATAGCGCCTGTTTCAATAAAGGCTTGCTGGATGGGGTGGAGTTGGCCGACCTGGGCAGACAACCCCTCAATGGTTTCCAGACGGTGACCCACCGCCTGCCCGGCGAGCATGACATCGCTGCTGACCAGACGGCCATCGAGCAGGATGGCGGCGGCGCCTGTCTCGCCGCTGTCGCTGCCAAAGCGGACGCTAAAATAACCGGCGCGGCGCAGGGTGTGCAGCAAGATGTCGGTGGGTTGGGCGGCTACTTCCTGGTCGCGTCCGTTAATGTTTAGGATGAGGGTCATGTAGGCCTCCATAGGTGCGAAGTGTGATCATCTGTGACCGGGTAAAAGGGGATTATTGCGGACGTTTGAAGACACAGAAATAGGTGCTGGTCCATCGTTTCAATCCGCCCCCTTCGAGCATGAGCACATCTTCATTGCGTCCCGCGAAGACTGGCTGCATGTGTACCAGTTCCCATCCTTTAGCGCCCAATTCGTTTAGCTGCGGGATCATGGCTTTCGGACTGTTACGCGGCAGGTCTTCAGCCAACGTTGCCATATGGGCTTCGGGCAGCGACGTGTCTGCCTGGAGAAAGCAGGTCAGGTATTCCCATCGTGCCAACATAATGCGCGCCTCCTACAAAAATAGTGGTCAGTGAGGGAGTGATCAGCGGTCAGAAGTTGACCCTGATAAAGATTGCCAGAGCTTCATTAGCTACCTATACTACTGCAAGAATGCGTTTCAGCCTAGCGGCGGCGTGTGGTTTTGTTATGAGGAGATCAGGATTTCGCAGATGACGCAGATTGATGTTTACCTGGCTTTCATCCGCGTTAATCAGCGTCCTATTTACGAAGGAGTTCCCCATGGGCGGGGCGCACCACGAGGAATGAAAATTTTTTGACACGAATTTCACGAATGACACGAATTTTTCTCCGCGTCCCGCGTGAGCGGACTACCGCGTGAAATCTATTTTCGAAGGAGTTGCCCATGGGCGGCGGCGCACCATTCGGCAGTCTCTCGACAAGCTCGAGAACCACTCACGGCGACGCCATGAGGAATGAAACCGTAGCGCCGGCTTCCAGCCGGCTTTTGCCAGCAAGGATGCTG
>CAZDSN010000498.1:0-3855 GCA_964507675.1 uncultured Ardenticatenaceae bacterium
AAATTTTCATTGATTCCTTCGGCAAGCTCAGGACGGGTATGACGCGCCGCCGCTCATGGTGTCTCCTATGAGAACAGCCTCACGCAGAGAGGCGCGGAGACGTTGAAAAGTTTCTGAAGGGGATTGGGGGCGCGTATGTGTCCCCAATCCCCCCCCTGGCCCACGATTTTATGAGAAGGAGGTTGCCAGGACAAGGGGAATACGGACAGCGGTCCAAAGGCAGCCGGCAGATAGATGGGACAATAGGGGCAATTCGTTGTCACCAGCCTGGATTGTTGTTACAAATACGCTTGTTTCTAATGGCATGGTTCGTGCAAGTATCAGGAAGGAAAGATATGACCCGTAAGATTTCCCGTCGTGAGTTTATGCGCAGCGCTGGTTTGGGGGCGCTGGGGTTGGTGACGCCGTACGTGCTGCTGCGGCCAGGGCGTATGGGGTGGACAGCCGCCGCCGACCTCTTTGCTTTTGATCCCAATCTGCCGCCCGAAGATGTGTTTGGCCTGTCGGTGGCTTCTGGCGACCCTACCGCCGCCGGCGTGATCCTGTGGACCCGCGTGAACGAAGACCAATGGCAGCCAGGCACGCAGTTGGCGTTCGAGGTAGCCCTGGACGAGGTTTTTAGCCAGATAGTGGCCCAGGGGGTGGTGGACAGCGCCGACTTCGACGCCGCCAGCGATTATACAGTTAAACTGGACCTGGATGGCAGTTTGTCCTCTGGCGGCGTTTTCTATTATCGCTTTATTTACCAGCAGACCGCCAGCCAGATTGGTCGCTGCCGCACCCTGCCGGCTGCAAACAGTTCCCCCGCCAGCCTGAAACTGGGGCTGCTGACCTGCCAGCATTACACCAACGGTTACTATGGCGCGCTGCACCACCTGGCGCAGGAGGACGTTGACTTCGTTTTGCACGTGGGCGACTTCATTTACGAGAGCGGCAGTACCAACCAGGATTATCCTGGGCACGTGCTGGAAATCCCCGGCGGCAGCCCGGCCACGGGGCTGGAGGCGTATCGCTATCTCTACCGCGCTTACCATTCCGACCACTTTATGCAAGAGGTGATGGCCCGGCATACGTTCATCATTATCTGGGATGACCACGAGATGGCCAACGATTGTTATTGGGATTACGACCTGGACGCCCCCGGCGCGCCCGACCATCCCTTCGCCGATAATCCGGCGGCGCTGACGCAGCTTAAATTAGACTCGCAGCGCGCCTGGGCGGAATACGTGCCGGCACGTCCTCAGATTGACCCCAACGCCACGCACCCCCATGATTACCTGACCATTTATCGCCGTTTCCAGTTTGGCGATCTGGCTGATATATTCATGACGGACGAGCGCACCTACCGCACGCCGCACCCGTGCGGCGAGTCTACCATTGGCGGGCGGTACGTCAGCCTGGGCTGCCCGATGCAGTCGGATCCGACGCAGATCATGTTAGGACAGGCGCAGCACGATTGGCTGGTGGATGGTTTGCTTAATTCCGCGGCGGTTTGGAAGTTGTGGGGGAATGAAGTGATCCAGATGCAGCTCATCATTCCCCGCCCGAACAATCCCGACGGCGATATCTTTTTGAATCTGGATGCCTGGGACGGGTATGAACATGAGCGGCAGAACATCTTGACGCAGTTGCGAGATGCCGGCATTAAAAACCTGGTCGTCCTCACCGGCGATTTGCACTCTTATCTGGCTGGCTATCTGAAAATTGATTACGCCGACAGCAACAACAACGATCCCAACAACGTCATCGGCGTGGAGTTCATGACGCCTGCCGTGACTTCCTCCAACGTGGGCGAGGTATTGGCCGACCTGGGGCTACCGTTTGAGATTGGCGAAGGGTTGGTGCGCCTGCTCAATCCGCACGTGCGTTTCTTTGACGGTTACCATTGGGGATATTCCGTCATAGAGCTTAACCAGTATTTCTGCGAATACCGCACTTACAGCGTTGACAAGGCCGTAGACAGCCCGGACGCTGCCCGCAGCTTGCTCAAGCGGCTGCGCGTGCTGCGCGACCGCATCCGGCTGTGGGACTTGACCGGGCTGCCGTAATCGCCCTCGTAATCGCAATCGTTATCGCAATCGTTGTCGTAATCGAATTTCGATAGCGATAGCGATAGCGATTACTTGCTAAGAAGTTCAACTTCTCAGAGAAGTTGAACTTCTTCATTCCCTATCGCGCTAACAATTCCTCGTAACTCAGGGGGGGCGGGGATGCCGGCATAAATGCCGGCGCCTCGGCAGGATATTCGCCCGTTTCATACCCCAGCATCAACAGGTGCAGGTTATACGACAGAATAAAGCCTTCATCGTGGGAGAGGGCAAAGTCTTCGCCATACTGCCCACCTTCCCAGCCATCCCACTCCGACACGGGAATGATGTAGCCTATAAAGTCATTTGTCAGGCCAAAGAAGAACTGGAAGTCATAAGGGGCAAACCCTGGATTGTTTACCAGGGGCGGCTCCGCCGGGAAGGCGTTAAAAGGCGGAATCCCAATCGGTTCAATGCCGCCCACCAGCAGTTCGGGGTACAACTCGCCGCCAACCGTCAGGATGGCCGCCGGGCCGATGCGGATGAAGTTTGTTTCCGTGTTGGTATATTTTGTCAACGGGTCGGTGCGCCGCCACTCCTGTGGCGGAATCTGGAACTGGCGAACCATCTGCTTGGGGATGCGGTTTAACGCCTGCCCCAACAGCAGCGCCTGATTTTCCACCGGCAGATAATATGCGCGCGTGCTGAACTGCAGCGGTGGCAGCGTCTGGTAGGTGGCTACGATGTCGTTCGGCCCTGGATTGGCTAACTGCGCCATCAGCCGCTGCGTCAACTGCCGCCCCACCGCTTCCGCCTTTTCAAAGCTGTCATTCGGCAGGTCGGGCAGCACGTCCCCGCCGTTGCTGGAGAGCAAGCCACCAATAGCCCCGTTGACGAAAATGCCGGCGCCCCCATAATTCTCCTCGATCTCGTCCACCACCCACTTCACATAATCCGCCGTCATGGCCTGGTTTTCTGACCCCAACACCTCTGGATGGCTGGCCCAGTTGACCAGCGTGGCTACCGGTTCGCCGTTGCCGTCGCGGAAGACGATCAGCCGGGCATACGGGTCCCACGCCTGCGGCGTGCGCGAATCCTGCACCAGGTCATCTAGCAGTGGATCGTGTTGGATGTTGGCAAAGGTGACGCTGACGGGCGCGCGGCTGTCCCACGCCTGCTGCGCCGCTGCCGTCGCCTGCGCCGCCAGGTAATCCATGTAATCCTGCGGGCGTGGGTTGCCAAACGGCGGGCTGCCGGCGCCGCCCCAAATGCCAATGGTATCTGGCCCTTCATGCTGGTGCGTGGCGTGGATGAGGATGTGGTCTGCCAACTGCGGCAGTTGGGCGGCGATAACGCCCTGGATGGCGTCCGCATCGTCAGACGTGATCCCCAGCAGGTCAAAGGTGACGATAGCCATAGGGGCGCTGCCATCGTCAATGATCAACACCCGCGTCATGAGCGGGTCATTGACCGACGTAGCTGCCCGAAATGCGCCATAACCCGCCATCCAATAAATGCGCGTTTCCCAATCGGTGGGCGTCACGTCCGCCTTGCCGGCCCCCACCTGGTACACCACCTGAACCTGGCTGGCTTCCGCCGCCCCTTGCCCCCTCGCTGCCCACAATGCCCCCACCGCCGCCGCAATCACCGCGCCCACAAACAACATACGACGCAACATACCTGTCTTCCTCCTCATTAACCATTCAACAATTCACCCATTCAACAATTAATTATTCCCCCCACCAATATTTCGCCGGTTTCTGCATTCATTACAATAATTGCACCAGTATGCTCCCCAAGCAATTCATCAGCACGTGCTTGCAGATTA
>CAZDSN010000499.1:0-3840 GCA_964507675.1 uncultured Ardenticatenaceae bacterium
GGAAACTTGTCCATCATGGGGTGGACCTACAGGGCGGTGAGTGGCATTCAACATCCCATATTGGCCAAAACGACTTCGTTAACCGGCAGCGCCAACTTCGCCTACTGGATGCTTCACGGCTCAGGGGGCAACTTAAATCTTTCAATCTGTAATGGGACAACAATTAAAGCCATTACATCGCCCGCTCCCACTGGAGCCTGGTATTACGGAGCCGTCAGCTTTGAAGCTGGTATATCAGGTACCGTATTTGTGGGCTCACAGGATGGATGGTCTGAGCCTGTTACCGAGACCTCTAGCATTCCTGCCTCTATCAATCCGGCCACAACAACCGATTTGACAATCGGAGCGCTTCACGGGGGGTCAAGTTTCGGCAACGGCAATATTGCAATGGTGGCATTAATGAACAGCACGTCTAACGAGGCGCTGTTCAAGAGTTATTTTGAATTTACAAAAGGTTTGTTTTATGGGTTTAACTAAAGGAGGTTATCCATGAACGTTGAAGTGATTTCGAATGTGATCTTACCGGTTGCTGGGGCATTGACCCTGATTGCCACGCCGGTTGCGTTGGGCTTCTTGATAGTTTGGCTGCGCACGAAGGTGGGCGGCGAGAAATTCAATCGACTGCTGGCCATTGTGCAGGAGACGGTGTTGGCCGCGGAGGGGCTGTTCCCCCAGGATGGCAGCGGCGCGAGCAAGAAAGCGTACGTGATGAAGGTGCTGCGCTGGGCGGCCAATGACTTGATCGGCATGGGTGTGGACGACGAGTTTTTGTCTACCCTGGTGGAATCGGCCGTGTATTGGCTATTCAACCAGAAGAAGGAACCAACAAGCGCCATCGAGCCAGCAGCGGCGGCCGTGGCGTACAAGGGTAAATAACCAATGGCCTTTGAGTTCACGCATTGGCCAACGGAGTTCCCGGGCCGCGCGTACATCACCCAGACGTTTGGGGCGAATCCTGCCTACTATGGCAAGTTTAAGCTGCCGGGCCACGAGGGAATTGATTTTCACGCACCGTCCGGCAGCCCTGTCTTTGCGCTGGCCAAAGGGACGGTGCGGGACATCAACCACACCGGCCTGCTGCCCAGCGGTGCCACTCATGCGTATGGGGTGTTTGTGCGCATCGACCATGAGGACGGTTACCAGACGACTTACGCACACCTGGAACGGCCGTTGGTTGTGGTTGGCGAGTGGGTGCTGGGTGGTCAGCTGATTGGCCTGGCGGACAACACGGGCAACATCAAAAGTGGGGACTCTCACCTGCACGTGACGTTGAAGCGGTTTCCGACTGGGCAGCCTGGCTGGAAATCAAACATCGTGGATCCACGGCCGTTTCTGGAACAACTGCTTACCTCGCCGGGGGTGCGGCGGCTGATGACGGAATCGGTTGATGACTTGCAGCAGCTGCGCTACCTGGTGGAGTATTGGGAGAAGCAGGCGGCCAGCTACCGGGATTTGTACCTGCGTGCGGTGAAGCCAAACTCCCCCACCCCCGATCGGAAGCCTTTGTGACGCAGAGGAAAAAGCGGGCTTTGCACCGCATGACGCTGCGGCAGCTGGAAGACGATGTGGAGAGTGATGGGATGTGGGGCATTTCCACCATCGTAGCCGAACGGGTTCTGTGTGGGCGCGACCTGGCGCTGCTGCTAACGGCCGTTGGTACGCTGGACGTTGAAGAAGCGCTGGCCCGGATTGAGGAATGGAAACGGCCGTATTGTAGTTAGTTGGTTTGGGGGTTCAAGCGATGTTCGGGCACAGACCTCTTCCCAAGGATGGCCCGTAAATGTCGCTTTTCCTGGAAAGCACCGGTCATATTTGGCCGGTGCTTTTTTGTTACTGCTTGACAAAGGCCATCGTTTCAAATAACATACACTTATTCAATATACCGGAGGTTAGACCAAACCATGATTACTTTAAACTCCCCTTTTACCAATGAAACTTTTACGAACACGGCCGTTTTGGGTATCATTGATCCTATGCCTGAATTGGATGAAATGATTACCACCCGCGAAGCATGGGAACTGGCCAAGTCCAGAAAGATAAAGGTTTCACGAGCCGCTATTAGTGAAGCTGCCCGTCGCTGGGTTGAAGATCGAGCGGAGTCAGGGATACCCGGCTCCGTAAAGATTGGAAACACATGGCTGATTCCCAAAAACTCCTTTGTTGATTGGATAGAGAACCGCAAACCTCGCGGTCCTGAACCCGCTTAAATATTGGCAATTGACACCCCTATATTTTTTTGATAGAATACCTAATATGAATTAGGTTTTACCAAAAAGAAAACGCCCCTCTCGGTCTGGACAACTTTCAGGAGCGCTTTCACCGAACACCCGGAGGTGATCAATGTCAATCGTATCGAATCCCCCCACCCCTGTCAACGAGGAAAAGCCGAAGGGCTGCATTCTGTTTGAGCCAGAGCGCAAGCGGGCGCACTTTGAGCACGCGGCCGACGCCTGGGAATTTCACCTATCCCATTTGGGCTGGCGCGTAACGGCCGTTTCTGATGAGACGCCACAACCCACCGCATACGGCCGTTTGCCCGGCGGCCTTCGGTGCGATGCGCTGGCGCGGAGCGCGGGCTTCAGCCGGTTCCGGTCAGCGTGGCTGTTTCGACAGCTGCACCCGGACTGGGCGGTGGAATGGCTGAGCATTTGCGGCGAGCAGTTAGAGGACGCGCTGTACAGTGTGGCACCGGGCGATCTGGTGTGCCTGCTGGCGGAGGTGGCACGATGAACGGCGATCCTTTGATGGCAACCAATCTGCGGGCCAGCCTGAACACACCGGGCTTGGAACGGTGGCTGCACGTGATGGGCAATGCGCTGCAAATTGTGATGGGGCACATCGAGATTGGGCAGTTAGCCCAATGCCCGGAGGCCCAGACGGCAATCGCGCAGCAGGTGCAGCGGCTAACGCTGGTTAGCTTTGAAATGCGCCAGGCGCACAAGGCCGGCGGCACCCTTGCCCAACTGCCAAACGAAGGTTAGACCATGTCGCGGCGCTAGTTGGGTCGAGACATTAAACGGACCGGGAGGGCGTGGCGTTGGCCAGCTCGATGAACGGTTAACTCAGTGGAGACAACGGACCAATGAAATGTCGCGGTATTAGCCGAGTCGAGACATTAAACGGACCGGGAGGGATTGGCGTTGGCCAGCTCGATGAACGGTTCATCCACGCGCGCGTGGAGCGGCGAAGTGAAGCGACGTTTCGCAAAGCGGGAAGATATGGCGATTAAAAACATGATTCTCTCACACAAAATCAGGCTAAATCCCACGGCTGAACAAGAGGAATATTTTTGCAAGGCAGCAGGCACGGTGCGATTTGCCTTTAATTGGGGGCTGGCCGAATGGAAACGGCAATATGAAGCGGGCGAACGGCCATCGGCTAATGCACTAAAAAAGCAGTTTAATGCCATCAAGCACGAACAGTTTCCCTGGGTATCTGAGGTTGATAGCCGCTGCACAGAG
Source organism: uncultured Ardenticatenaceae bacterium (assembly GCA_964507675.1). Classification (GTDB taxonomy): domain Bacteria; phylum Chloroflexota; class Anaerolineae; order Promineifilales; family Promineifilaceae; genus JAGVTM01. The sequence goes on from CAZDSN010000499.1 coordinate 3,462, forward strand.
TATGGCTTTGCCAGGTTGGGCAAGGCGTTCGCCAACTTCTTCCGGCGTGTCAAAAACGGCGAGAAGTCGGGTTACCCAAAGTTCAAGTCGCGCCGCTCCCCCTACCAGTCTTTCTATATAGCTAATCAAAACATCAAACTTGACGCGCATCAGGTATATGTGCCCTGCCTCGGCTGGGTAAACATGGCGGAAGAGATGCGCTTTGAGGGGAAGATCATGAGTGCCGTCGTCTCCACCGGCGGCGGCTACTGGTGGATTGCCATCGCCGTGGAAATGCATGACCCGGAAACGGCCGTTAGCGGCGATCCCATCGGCGTGGACCTGGGGGTGAAGGATACGGCCGTGTGCAGCAACGGGCTGGTGTTTGAGAACCAAAGGC
>CAZDSN010000500.1:0-3838 GCA_964507675.1 uncultured Ardenticatenaceae bacterium
GTACAAAAGTCTGCCAGACTTTTGTACTCTCTCACCTGTAACAACAGAATGCCGCGCACGTTGCCTGCCAATTTCGCTTTACCTAAAGTCGTTCACACATTACAATAGACGCCATGAGTGTAGACAACCCCTTCTTTCATCGCGGCGCAATTCGGCGTGCGCAAGAGTTTCATGGCCGGGACAAGGAAATCGCCCAGATTTTAGGTCTGCTGCGCAACGGGCAGAGCGTTTCCCTGATTGGCCCGCGCCGTATCGGTAAAAGCTCGCTGCTGCTGCACCTGCTGCGGGCGACCACGCGGGAAGCCTTTCAACTGGCTCCGCCAGCGGCGTTGTTTCTGATGATTGATTGCCAGGAATTGGGCGGCTCGCCGCCGGAAGAGGTATACGAGGCGCTGCTTATGGGGTTGTTGGGAGTGGCTGAAGATGCCGGTATTCACCTGGACAACGCCTCCCATGCCGGCAGCTACCGTGCCCTGGATCGCACGCTCAGCCATATTTATCGCCGCGACGTGCGCGTCGTTGTCCTCCTCGACGAGTTTGAACTGCTGGCCGCCAATCCCCATCTCACTCCTTACTTTTTTGCCCGTCTGCGCGGCCTGACCACCAAATATGGCCTGGCCTACCTGACCGCCAGCCAACGCCCCCTCTTCGATATTACTGCTGACGAACAAATTCTCAGTTCCCCCTTTTTCAACATTTTTGTCACCCTCCCCCTGGGGCTTTACTCCGCAGTGGAAGCGCGCAGTCTGCTGGCTGTTCGTTTGGACGACACCGGATTTACTTTTTCACCCCGTCTGATGGCGCATTTACTGCACCTGGTGGGGCCGCACCCTTTCTTTCTGCACGTAGCCGGTTACCATGCTATCCAGGCGTTAGCGCAGAGTGAAGACCTGGAAAACAACCCGGCCCTGATTGATGAAGCCATTGAAGTGGAGGCAGATTCCCACTTGGGTTATCTGTGGCAGAATCTGACGCCCGCAGACCGGTATGCCCTGGCCATTGCCCATGGCCCGGTGGATAGTATGCGCTTGTTAGAGCAGCAGTGCCTCATCCACGCCGAGAACGGCGGCTACACCTATACCAGCGAAATCCTGCGCCGCTACGTACGCCGGCAAGACGTCCCTGGTCTGGTACAGGCTGGCCCTTTTGTCATTGACCAGCAGCGTCACCAGGTATGGGCCAATGGCCTGGAACTCAGCCTGACAACTTCCCAGTTTCAGTTACTGTCCTGCCTTTGCGCCCAGGCGGGGCAGGTTGTTTCCAGCGATGACCTGGAAACGGTGGTCTGGGGCGAAGCGTTGATTGATGACCCCGATCGGCTCAAGACAATGATAAAACGTTTGCGCCGGGCGATTGAACCATTTGATAACTGGATCGTCAGCGAACGTGGCGTGGGCTATGCTTTGCGTTCACCTGATTAAAAAAAGACGTGGTTGGCGTTGGTGGCAGTGGGCGGCGGCCCATCTCTGGCGACTGCGCTTGCCTGCCTTGCTGCTGCTACTGTTTACCCTCTTCCGGCAGCCTGCTGTGCTGTTGGCTCAATCCTCTCCCACCTACTGGCGATACGAAGCGTTTGGGCAGTTGGACCTGCTGGCTGTGGCAGACATCAACTACGATGGCATGGATGAGCTTGTCGTCGTGGCGGAAAGCCTCAACCTGGCGTTGGTGCGCTCCGATGGCAGCGAAGCGTGGACTTATCGCGCCCAATCTGCCATTTTGCAGTTGGCAGCCGTTAATGTAGATGGAGACGCCAACCCGGAAGGAGAAATTGCCTTAACCACGGCCACGCATTTAATTTTGTTGGGCAGCGATGGCCATGTCATTTGGGAGCAGCCGCTGACCGTGGCACCGGTGGCCCTGGCAGCTTTCCGTATGGGCCAGAATGGGGTGGAGCAGTTGCTGCTGGCGGGCAGCAACGGAGATTTGCTGTTGATTGACGGCCTGGGAAACGTCACCTGGGAGTACACCGTAGATGGCGCTGTCTCCGCAGATGTGATGCCGCGCATTATGGTTGATGATGTCAATCAGGACGGCCAGAATGAAGTGACGTTGGGATACTATTTAACACGGGGGTTCAGCCAGTTGGTGCTGATTGATGCTGCCGGGCACGAGGTGTGGAAGCGCAGCGTCACCGGGCGGATGACGGCGCTGACATTTGTTCGCTTTGGCGTGGATACCACCCCCTACGTGGCCGTGGGCACCGTACTGCAGACAAATCGTACTTTTGTGTATGTCTACGAGACGCTGGAAGGGCGCGAGCAGTGGTATCGTACGCCCACCAAGACTGTCACCGCCCTGGTTCCGGCCCAACTGCCAGGCGGCCCGGCGCTGTTAGTGGGAACCAGTGTGGGCACGGTCATCGCCTATGACCCTCAGGGAAGACGTTATTGGACGCGATCTTATGCGGACCTGCCTAACCGCCGCATTGCCGCCATTGCCGCTCTGACCGAAGGGGCGTCTGAAGCAGCGGAGGGGGTTCCGTCCGGCGATCTTCAATCCAGCGATGTGACACCCAGCGGCCTGCCGCAGCGATTCTCGCTGGCTGTGACCCTGGCCCCTGAACCAGGCAGCACTGCCGCTGACGTGTTGGTGCTAAATGGGGATGGGCGTTTGTTGGAAACGTTTCCCTCGGCCAACGCCAGCGGCCTGACGCGCCTCACCGATGTCAACCGCGACAATAAGGGAGAACTGCTGCTGGCTCGTTTTGCCGCTTTAGAGCTGCTGGATCCGGGCATTGGCACGCAGCAAAATCTCCCCGGTTGGAACTACAGCCTGGATGCGCAGCCGCAGGCCGCGCTGTTGGCTGATATTGATCGCAACGGTCAGGATGAGCTTCTTATTGGCGCCAATGATGGCCGCCTGCACATCTTGAGCAGCCAGGCTGCCGGCAGCGCCCCTGGCAGCCGCGTGGAAAACCTGGGCGGCGTCATTACGCACATTGCCCTGGCAGAAACGGGGCTGGACGGTCCTCCCGATATTGTGGTGGTGCGCAATACCATTGTCACCGAGGATGACCAACGGGAGCGTTTGGAAGGGAGCATTATGGTGCTGCGCCCCGACGGCCGCCTCATCTGGCAGGCAACCCTGCCCACTATCATTAGCAGTGTCTTGGCCGCGGACATCAATAACAGCCTGCGCACGGAAATTGTTGTGGGCACAAACGACGGCCAGGTGATTACCTACTCCCTGGCGGGCGAGGAATTCTGGCGCGTGACCATCAATGGCAGCGTGGAACACCTGGTGGTGTTGGATGGGCAGCGGTTGGGGCGGCTGGAAATAGTGGCCGCGACCAGCGCCGGCGAGTTATACAAAATCAACAACAAAGGCACGGTAGTATCCCAGGAGATCGCCTATCTGGCTGACATAACCAGCCTGCTGCGTATTGACCAGACGGGTGAACTGCGGGCGCAGTTGCTGCTGACGGTAGATGATGGCACAGTACACGGCCTGAACTGGCGCGGTATTGAGCTGCCAAACTGGGTGCGGCGGACAGATGGGCTGCCTACGTTGAGCGTGCCTGCCGGCAGCTCTTTCCTGATCGCCACCGATGAAGCTCACCTGCTGCGCCTGGATTTTGACAATAACCTGGTGTGGCAGCTAGACAACCTGGGTCTTGTTAAGAGTCTCTATTGGGGCGACCTGGACGGCGACGTGCGCCCGGATATTGCTGTAGGCAACCGGGATGGCGACGTGTTGTTGTTTACCGGTGATGGCAGCGGCCCATGGGATACGCTGTCATTGGGCAGCGGCGTGTACTTTGTGGGGGCGCTGGGCAATGCCATTGATGAACAGGCGGAACTGGTAGTGGTCAACGACAATGGCGAGGTGCACCAATTCC
>CAZDSN010000501.1:0-2518 GCA_964507675.1 uncultured Ardenticatenaceae bacterium
GCGCCTGCTGCCGAAATCCAACCGCGATATCCAGAAGGCTATTGGGATAGCGGCGCCGACTATTTGCAGTTGTGCCGTATTCTGCAACATAACGACGACTATCTGGAGTTTCTGGTGACGCGCGTGTGGAAACTCGAGCAAACCTGCCGGCTGGCTGAGTTCGGCTGCGGTTTTGGAAAGATGGGGTTACAGTTTATGCCGCTGCTGGCTCAGGGCAGCACGTATACGGGTATCGATCAATCATCTACGCTGGTCTCCAGGGGTCGCCAGCTCTGGGCGAACACACCCTGGCAAGCCGAGTTTCACGAAGGCAGCATCTATGAAACCCCTTTCGCCGATCAGTCGTTCGACGTGACCATGACGCATACCGTTTTGATGCACGTACCGCATCCAGAGAAGGCACTGCAGGAGATGATCCGGGTGACCAGGCCGGGTGGGCTGGTGATTGCCTGTGAAGCCAACCGTAATGCTCATACGGCGATGCTGCACATTGAAGAAGTCAACCATCAGGAAACGACGCCGCTGGAGTTGTTTCAAACTATCAATCGAGGTATCCGGCAGCGCACAAGCGTTGACCACAACATAGGCGCCAAACTTCCCGTCCTGATGCACCGCGCCGGCTTGAAGGAAGTCCAGATCAGGGTATCGGACGCAGCGCGTTTTCTATGCCCACCGGTGGATACAGAGTACAAGAAAAAGCTGTTCCAGGCGATTTGCGACGAAGGCTACGGACAGCCGAAACCTGACGAGGCGCAGCGAGAAAGGTGGAAAGCAAACCTGATGAGCTATGGCATCTCTGAGCAAGATGCCGAGGCGGAAATTGCCAGGGAACTGGACGAGGATTTTCTGAACAAGGGACAGCAGTATCATACGGTGTACGTCAGTTTGCTGACGTGGAGCTTCGGCGTAGTGTAGAGAGACGGGCGATTCGTCTTGCGTATGCGCTCAGCGCATTTGTCCTGGAGTCGCCCGCCCAATCACTTATCACGGCGACACCCCCAAAGCGAACCAGCCCTGACACACGCGACATCATGACATCCAGACTAGGGGAAGACAAAGGAAAAGGTGACCATGAGAAAACTGAAATTGCAGGTGCAAATGACGGTTGATGGATACATTGCGGGACCCAACGGGGAATTGGATTTTATGATCTGGAATTGGGACGATGCGTTGAAACAATATGTGGATGACCTGACTGAACCGGTTGATTGCATTGTCCTGGGACGAAAACTGGCTGAAGGGTTTATTCCTTATTGGGCGGACGTGGCGGCAAATCCAGATAATGCGGAGTTTAGTGCCGGCAAGAAATATACCGACACGCCTAAAGTCGTTTTTACGCGCACGCTGGACAGGTCAGAATGGGCTAATACTGTTTTAGCCAAAGGGGACCTTGTGGATGAAATCAGTGCGCTTAAGCAACAAGCCGGCGCGGACATTATTGCTTACGGCGGCGCGACCTTTGTGTCGGCGCTGATCAAACATGGTCTGATTGACGAGTATCATTTGTTCGTTAATCCAACGGCGGTGGGCAGCGGCATGGCGATTTTCAAGGAACTTGACGGCCAACAAGCTCTGCGATTGGTGCGGGCGATAGGGTTTGACTGTGGGATTGTGCTGCTCAATTACGAGCTGTCCAGGCACGGGGCGCATGGTTAGGGAAGCTCACGCCGAAGCCACGAGGGATGAGAGGCTTAGCCACGAGGGATGAAGGGCTTAGCCACGAATTACACGAATGGCACGAATTTTCTGACCACTGACTACTATGCTGCTTCAAGTTCCAGGCGAACTTTATATTTATTGACTGACAACGGTCAAATGCCCTCCTAACGCTTCAATGATTTTACTGATCGTTTCAAACCGAGGGTTGCCATCGGCTGACAACGATTTATATAGGCTTGCACGAGTTACGCCTGCTTGCCTGGCGACTTCAGTCATGCCTTTGGCTCTAGCAGCTGTATTCAGTGCATGAATAAAATCGGAAGTAGTGCCAGTAGCCAACACCTCTGCAAGAAACTCCCAAATATCATCGTCTGTTTCCAAATGTTCCGCAATATCGAAAGGTTTGGTTTTGATACCCATAATTCACTCCAATTCTTGAATCATTTGTCTGGTCAGCCATTTATCAAAAAACGATGTGCTGGTGATTTCATAATTCATGGAGCAAGTGTATCCTGTAGGAAACAATTCGTCAAGATGAATCAGTTATTCTGTGCGCCTGCCAACGGTTCGCTTCAGCCACTGAATGCACCAACACCACAAAAAGTCACGCTACCAGGCGGTCGGCTTTAAGTGATGTCAGGCGGTTGCCGCTTGGCGCTGGCTTACTGTTGACGGGGGAGAAATCAGCCTAAGACCCAACCCCACCACTCTCGTTGCCGTCAAACCGAAAGCCGCCCCGCATAGGCCAAACATGGCTGAGGCATTGCCCAAGCGTCCTGCAGACGACGACCGTTGCCCTATAATAAAAGTCATCCGCAACCAGTAATAAGGAGGATGCGATGACCAAGACTATCACCTT
>CAZDSN010000501.1:2618-3823 GCA_964507675.1 uncultured Ardenticatenaceae bacterium
AAAAGTCATCCGCAACCAGTAATAAGGAGGATGCGATGACCAAGACTATCACCTTAACTCCGTCAGAATCTGATGATTTTTCCTTTTCAAATGGTTTAATGACCAGCAAACCACCATTACGCGCTCTGGCGTCGCCGCTGGGGAGTTGACGACCGACGGTGCAATCCAATTTTTGGGACGAGAAATCAATCGCAACATCTTGCTCTATGAAGGCCGAGACAAGGCGATTCTCTACAACAACGCTACGCCTGTTCGCGTCAGCGATCTGCTTTTCACCTTGAGTCTGGATGATTTCAGCATACCCTATGAAACGGCTGAACTCACGCCGGAAATTATACAAACGGCCGATGCTATCGTCGCCTCTTTTGAGTTGATTGACCGCCTATACGTCAACGAAAATTATGGCTTTATCCTTCGTCGTCCCCCTGAATCGGCTAAACTTCTGCACGGGCAACAACAAAAGATGGGAATGGCCGCGGTCATTGATGCCATCATTACCCCTCATTGGCATCGCCATAACCCGCCCGCCTAACTCTTGCTTCACCTGCGCTGGCGCGGTTGACCGGCGCCTTTGCCAATCACCAAATAGGTAGCCGTCCGAGGCATCGCGCCAGCGTCGGCTGCACGAATTGTCAGGCTGCCAGCGCCAACGGCTGTATTTCTTGCTTGGGTCGGTTCATTGCTAAATCATAATTTGCCTGCAAATTGAGCCAGAACTGGGGTGTTGTCTTAAAAGCGCCTGCCAATAACCAGGCGGTCTGCGGCGTCACACCGCGTTTGCCGCGGATTAATTCGTTGATTCTCTGCGTAGGAACTCCTAAGTGTTTAGCTAGAGCAACCTGGGTAAGCCCCAAAGGGATTAAGAATTCCTCTTCTAGTACAACCCCTGGATGAGTAGGAATGCGGTTTTCGGGAAGCATTTTGTCACACCTTCGGTGATAATCTACCACTTGAACGTCATAAACGTTTCCGTTTTCCCAACGAAATACGATGCGCCACTGCCTACCTAACGCCTGCCGCTGCAGCCGCGGCCGAAGGCGGTCGGCTGCAGCGGCTTGTTGGGCGGCATTCGTGGAAAGCTTGGGCATCTGACTGGACGAGCACGACTACGCCTCGTTGTAGGCTCTCTCGAGCTCCGCTACGTCGAGCCTCACCATCGTCATCATGGCTTCCATCACAGCCTTCACCTTCCTGGGGTCCCTATC
>CAZDSN010000502.1:0-3821 GCA_964507675.1 uncultured Ardenticatenaceae bacterium
AGCATCTACACCTCCTGGCAAAAAGAGGCCAGCGGGTCGAGGACAGGAGTTGGGTAGTGGCCTATCCTGGTGGGTTGTCCACAGGGAGCCGCTTGATAATGACTGTGGTAATGTCGTCAAAAGGCGCCGAGCCGCCTACAAAGTCATGGAGAGCCTGCTCTAAAGCAGCCATAAGCGCCGCCGCCGGAGCCTGGCGCTGTGCCATCACCACCCGGTGCAGTCGCTCCCAGCCAAACTCTTGCTGGCGGCTATTGATGGCATCCGTGACGCCATCGGTGAACAGCAGCAGAAAATCACCTGATTCCAGCTTAATCGTGCGCTGCTCAAAGCGCGCCGCTTCGTCAATGCCCAGGACCATACCGGTACGTGGCAAAATTTGCCACCGGTCGCTGTTTGCCTGGTAAAATAAGGGCGGATCATGGCCGGCATTAACGTAAATCAGTTCGCCGGTGATCGGGTTTAGCTGGCCGTAAAACAAAGTGACAAACATGCTGTTGGCGGCATCGGCGCAAATGAGGCGGTTAGCCTGCGCAATGCCATCGGCGGGCGAGACGTGACCCAGGCTGGCGCGCAGAATGCTGCGGCTGAGGGCCATGAACAGAGCGGCAGCCATGCCTTTGTCGGAGACATCGGCCACAACCACGCCTATCTGCTGGTCGGCAGGAATAAAGTCGTAAAAGTCGCCAGAAACCTGGCGCGCCGGCTGCCAGCGCGAGATAAATTCCCAATAGGGCAGTTGTGGCGTCTGACGAGGAAGCAAACTGCGCTGTAAATCGCGGGCCACTTGTAGTTCTCGTTCCAGACGCCCTTTTTCCACAGCCAGTTGGTAAAGACGGGCGTTATCAATGGCGATAGCCGCCGTGGCAGCCACAGACGTTAAGAGTTCCAGATCTGCCTGGGTGAAGATACCTGTTTGCAGCCGGTTATCTACGTAGATGATGCCTACGAGCTTGTTTTTGGAGTGCATGGGGACGCAAAGAATGGAACGCAGCCCCAGATACATAACGCTGTGGCGCATACTCAGGCGATCATCGCTCTGGGCATCGCTGGTAAGTAGGGGTTGTCCTTCTTCGGCGACCCGCGTCACCAGGCCGCGAGAAATGTGGAATTCGGGTGTATCAATGGTCTGCTGGTCTATGCCCCGGGCCACGTGAAAGCGGAGGCGGCCATCACTTTCCTGCAGCATCACAAAGCCCCGCTCGGCGCGGGTAATGGCAATAACCTCATCCATGACGCGATTGAGCACCTCGTCCAGGTCCAGCGAGGAATTAAAGGTCTGGGAAAGACGGTAAAGAAGCCGCAAGCGGTCCGCAGAGAGTTGACTTTGGTCAATCATAGAGAGATTATACCCGTCTATGGGCGGAAATAGAATAGCTGGGCCATAATGGCTGCGCGTCCCTCTCCAGGAAAAAGCTTACAAAAGTCTCCAGGCCGGGCAAGCCTCTTTTGTCATTTGCGAGTAAACTACAGAGGGTGACTTATGAGCGAACCCACCAGCACACCCCTGCAGACGCCTGATAGGATTGACCGCCGCCGTTATCGCCGGATTCTGACGTTTTTTGCCGGCATCATCCTGCACATCATCCTCCTCGATCTGATCGCCAGCCGCTTGCCCCTGCTTCAAAAAAGTATTCGGGCCAGCCGCCCGCAGCGCCACCGCCGCGCCTCCCGCCGCTTCCGCAACCTGGCCGTAGATATGGGCGGCGTCATGATCAAGCTGGGACAATTCCTGAGTGCCCGCGTGGATGTGCTGCCACCTGAAGTCACCGAAGAATTGGCCGGGCTGCAAGATGAAGTGGCTCCCGTGCCCAACGCGGCCATCCAGGAAGTCCTACAAACCGAACTGGGCGATCTCTCCTGCCGCTTTGCCCAAATTGACCTTGACCCATTGGCTGCCGCTTCTCTGGGGCAGGCGCACGCGGCCTGGCTGCTGCCGGCAGGCAGCGACCCGCACCACAACGGTCATCTGCCACAGCGCGGCGCGCCTGTGGTCATCAAGGTGCAGCGACCGGGTATTGAGGACCTGGTACGCACCGATCTCTCCGCCCTGCGCGTAGTGGCTCGTTGGGCCATGCGTTACCGCCCTATCCGGCGGCGGGCCAACGTACCCGCCCTTCTGGAAGAATTCGCCCGTACCCTGTGGGAAGAACTCGACTACCGCGCCGAAGCAGGTAACGCCGAACGCTTCGCCCTCCTATTTGCCGACCAACCCGACGTGCGCATGCCTGGCGTTTACTGGCAGCACTGCACCAACCGCGTCCTCACCCTGGAACGGATGGAGGGGATCAAAATCACGGACACAGAGGCGATACGAGCCGCGAGCATTGATACCACCCGTGTCGCCGACCGCCTGCTGGAGGTGTATTTTCGCCAGTTCTTCCTGGAAGGCTTCTTCCACGCTGACCCACATCCGGGCAACCTGTTTGTCAATCCCATCACCTCCCTGGAGCCTGACGCTCCCCGCCCGTTTGAACTTGTTTTCGTAGATTTTGGGATGATGGGACACATCAAGGAGCCACTAAGCCAGAATCTACAAAAAGTGCTGGTCAGCGTGGCTCGCCAGGACGCCCATACCCTGACCCAGGCATGCGCCGATATGGGTTTCTTCCTGCCGGGCACAGACCTGGAGCGGATCGAGGAAGCGCTGACGGTTCTGTTGGAACGTGTCTGGGGGCGCAAGCTGTTAGAAATGGCCCGGCCTGACCCCGCCGAAGTGCGCGAGCTTAGCCTGGAGTTCCGCGACATTTTGTTTGAACTGCCGTTTCAAGTTCCGCAGGATTTTGTCTACCTGGGGCGAGCTGTGGGCATGATTTCCGGCCTGGCCTCGCTGCTCAATCCGGAGATTAACCCATGGTATCAGTTTGAGAAATTTGCCCTGGAAGTGGTGCAGTCCCAACCTATGAACCTGTTCTCGTTAGAACAGGTTGGCAGCGAACTGCGCGGGCTGTTAGCCATGCCGGCACGGGCGCGCCGTCTGCTAGAAGCAGCCGAAAGCGGTAAGCTGCGCATTCGCTCGCTGCCCGACCCCCAAACAACACGCCGCCTGGAGCGGCTGGAGAAACGGGTCAACCAGTTGAATTGGGGGCTGGTGAGTACAGCTTCCCTGGTTTCGGGGACCGTTCTTTACGTCAGTGGGGAGACACTCTTAGGCAGCGCATTTTGGGCCGCCGCCGCCGTCCTGCTGCTCATCGCCCTCTGGCGCAGTTGAAAAAGTGGACAGTGAGCAGTGGTCAGTTTTCTGTTGACTGTTGTCTGTTTTCCGTTGCCTGTTGGCTGTTCTCTGTTTTCCGTTGCCTGTTTTCTCTTGCCTGTTGCACCAGCATCCCCAATAGCAGCAAAATCACCCCCAGGTTAATACACACGTCCGCCACGTTAAAAATCCCCACGCGCAAGCGCAGTTCGACAAAGTCTAGTACCTGTCCGGTGGTGATGCGATCCCATAAGTTGCCGGCAGCCCCGCCCACAAACAACGCCAACCCCAATCGCTCCAGCCAGAATGCCCGCGGCGTACGCCACAAGAACAGCAGCGCCGCTGCCAGTACCAGTACCGACAACCAGCCTACAACCGTCCCTATCCCCGGGAACAATCCGAAAGCTACTCCTCGATTGTACGTCTCCCGCAGCGTCACCCAGGCATTTAGCTGCACGTTGCCATTGGTGGCGAAAAAGTCCGCCATCCACCACTTGGCCAGCCGATCCGCCATGTATATCGCCACAATCAACGCATAAGGCCATACCGCTCCCCACCAGCCCGCTGCCAGTTCACGCCTGTTGATCGCCTTCACCCTCATCCTCTGGCGGCGTTGCCGGCGGCTGCAAAT
>CAZDSN010000503.1:0-3819 GCA_964507675.1 uncultured Ardenticatenaceae bacterium
ACTTTGCGGAGTTCGCATCCTCACCCGTCAAATAAAGCAACTTGAGCGAGTCGTAACCGGCGAGAAGAGTAGCGGCGGCAAAATAATGAGTTGGAATGCAGACAGGGGGCCGCGCATTCTGGTATACTGCCAGGTATGAAGAAATTGCAGAATCTGTTGTTCATCGGGCTGCTGCTGTGCGCTGCCACGGGGTTGGTTGCTTATCAACTGCTCTTTGGCGATTTGCCTGATCCCCAGGAGTTACCACAATATCACTTGCAGCCCAGCGTGCGCATCACAGACCGGCAGGGGCGGCTGCTCTATGACGTGATTGACGCCAACAGCGGGCGGAACATGGCGCTGCCGCTGGAACAGATTCCCTCTATTTTGCGCCAGGCAACGGTGGACACGGAAGATGGCACTTTTTACACCAATCCGGGTGTAGACCTGCTGGGTATTGCCCGCGCATTTTGGATCAACCTGCGCGGCGGCGAGGTGCTGGCTGGCGGCAGCACCATCACCCAACAGGTAAGCCGCAACCTGCTCTTGACGGCAGAGGAACGCAGCCAGCGCACCCTCACGCGCAAACTGCGCGAGAGCCTGTTGGCCTGGCGGGTGGCTCGTACTTTTAGTAAAGACGACATCCTGGGGCTGTATCTGAACCAGATGTATTACGGCGCGCTGGCTTACGGCGTGGAAGCCGCCGCCCAGACTTACTTTGGCAAGCCGGCGGCTGACCTCACCCTGGCGGAGAGCGCCCTATTGGTAGGGCTGACCCAGGCCCCCTCCGCCTACAATCCGTTTGTCAATCCCGACGCCGCCAAAGCGCGGCAGTTAGTCGTACTCTCCCTCATGCTCCAGGCCGGCAGCATCAGCCAGGAACAGCACGACCTGGCTGTGCGCGAGCCGCTGTTTTACGCCGCCACGCCGTATCCGGTTAACGCCCCCCATTTTGTGATGATGGTGCAGACAGAACTGGATGCCCTTTTTCCGGCTGAGGCAGTCTACGAAAGCGGCGGCTTGACGGTGCGCACCACGCTCAACCTGGACTGGCAAACCCAGGCAGAACAAATCATCACGGAACAACTTTTCCGCTTGAACAATCCCCCCGGCGGCGTCAGCCATCATGCCGGCAGCGCCGCCCTGATCGCCCTGGACACCCACAACGGTCAAGTGTTGGCGCTGGTGGGCAGCCCTGACTACTTCGACGAAGCCCACAGCGGGGCAATTAACATGGCTGCCGTCCCCCGCCAGCCGGGTTCAGCCTTGAAGCCCATCATCTACGCCGCCGCCCTTTCCCCTGACCGCGCCCAGCCGTGGACGCCAGCCACCTTACTCTTCGATGTGCGCACCGCTTTTCTGACGCACGAAGGGGAGTACTACGTACCCGTGAACTACGACCGCAACGAAAATGGCCCCGTGCTGCTGCGCACGGCGCTAGGTTCGTCGTTGAATATCCCCGCCGTATTGACCCTGGATGCGGTGGGCGTGCAGCCGGCGCTGGATTTCGCCAACGACCTGGGGCTGACTTTTCCAGGTGACGCCCAGGATTACGATTTATCGTTAGCCCTGGGCGGCGGGGCTGTGCGGCTGATTGATCTGACCGCGGCTTATGCTGCCTTTGCCAATGGCGGCGCGCGCATTCAACCCGGCCTGATTCTGGAGGTGCGCGACAGCCGCGGCGAACTGCGCTATACCGCGCCGCCCCCCACGCCTGTGCAAGTGATGGATGCGCGCGTGGCCTGGCTGATCAGCGACATTCTCAGCGATAATGACGCCCGCCGTCTCTCTTTTGGCGGGGCCAGCGTGCTGAACATTGACCGCATCGCCGCTGTGAAGACGGGCACAACCAATGATTTTCACGATAACTGGACGGTGGGCTATACGCCGGATCTGGTCGTCGGCGTGTGGGTGGGGAATGCCGGCAATGAACCCATGCAAAACGTCAGCGGCATCAGCGGCGCCGGCCCCATCTGGCATTACTTTATGCGGGCGGCGCTGGCGGGTCAGCCCGACAAAGCTTTCCCGCAGCCGCCAGGCCTCACTTCGGTGGAAGTGTGCGCCCTGTCGGGACTGCTCCCAGGAGACATTTGCCCTTATCGTCAACGGGAGTGGTTTATTGCCGGCACAGAACCCACCGTAACCGACGCCTTTTTTCAAGAAGTCATCGTGGACAAAACCACCGGACTGCTGGCGACAGAGGAGACGCCCGCCGCCTTACGCGCTGCGCAGTTAGTGCTTGACCTGCCGCCGCTGTTGCACCCCTGGGCGCGAATGCAAGGCCTGGCGCTGCTGGATGACTTGTTGCTGGCCAGCGCAGATGCCGGCAGCCAGTCAGGAACAGCCGCCCTACGCCTCATCTATCCAGACCCCAACACCATCTTTCGCATTTCCCCCACGCTGCCCCGCCAGACGCAGCAGGTCAGACTGGCCGCCGTAGCCAACGCCGCCATTCATCAGGTCACCTTCTGGCTGGACGACGCCCCCCTGGCCACCGTGAACCAACCCCCGTTTGAAACCTGGTGGCCCCTCAGCCCAGGCACGCATGGCCTCTGGGTCGAAGGACGCGACGCCAGCGGCGCAGTTGTACGTACAGAGGTCATCCACTTTGAAGTTCGGCTGCCGGAGGACGAGGCAGTCCCGTCGCCGGGCGGGTTGCCGTAAGAATCAGGCGAGGGAGGCGGGTTCGGCCACAGGTTTTACCTGGGGACGGGCCAGTTGATACCGGTAGAGCCAGATCATGATCACGGTGGTTAGAATCAGGAAGGGTCCGATGGTCTCCAGGCTGAAGCGGGCGGCTAGGAGACCGGCCATGCCCGGCAATACGGCATACCCCAGACTGGCTGCGCTCACTTGAAAGCCAATCGCGTTGGCGGCGTGGTCGCGTCCCAACCAGTGCGGTGTCATAGCTATCAACGTAGGGAAGATCGGCGCCAATGCCAGCCCCATCAAGGTCAATCCCGCCAGGTTTAACAACGGCCAACCAGGCAGGGCGATCAGCGCACTGCTAATAAGGGCGACAACCATACAGGTTAACAGCAGCCTGGCCGCGCTCCAGCGGGCGCGACCTGGCTGGTCGTGCCCCGACGGTTCGGCGATGAAGCCAAACAAGAGCCGTCCCACCCCCAGGCCAGCCCAATAGAGGCTGAGCCAGATGCCGGCATTCACCGCCCCCACCCCTCGCCCCTCCGTAAACAACGTATAACTCCACTGCCCGGCGGTCGTCTCGATACCTGTATAAATAAAAAACAGCGCAATACTAAACCACGCCCGTCGCAATCGCAGCGTCTGGCGCAGCCGCGTGGCTGGCGCTGCCGCCATTTCCACATCGCCCGCCGGAAGCTGCCAGCGCCGTCGCGTGAGCCAAAAACAAAGCGCCAGCGCCGCAAACAAGCCGCCTACAACCAGATAACCATTTTGCCAGGTCAACCGCCGCGCCAGCAGCGCCGTCATGAACACCGGCCCAATGGTTGCCCCCAGGCCAAAGTTAACGTGCAGCCAGTTAACCAGACGAGCCGAGAAGTTAAGGGCAAAATAGACGTTCAACCCGGCGTCAGCCGCGCCCGTGCCCGCCCCGGCCACCATGCTGGCCACAATGAGCCAGCCCCAGGAAGGAGCCAGACCATAACCCACTATCCCCACCATCGCCGTCAGGCTGCTCACCAACAAAAAGCGACCAGCCCCCAGAACTGCAATCAGCCGCCCGGCGGCGAAGCTGACAACCAGATGGCTGGCCATATTGGCGGATAACAACACTCCCAGCGCCTCCAGCGGCAAATTGAAATCGGCGCGAATCGAGGGCCAGGCAATGCCCAACAGCGCCGCAAACAGACCAATAAC
>CAZDSN010000504.1:0-3818 GCA_964507675.1 uncultured Ardenticatenaceae bacterium
GCCTTGGCCTCAATCTGACGGATACGCTCCCGTGTGACGCCAAACTTTTTGCCCACTTCTTCCAACGTATGGTCTTTGCCGTCCGCCAGTCCAAAGCGCATCTCCAACACTTCCCGCTCCCGTTCCGTCAGGTTCACCAATACTTCGCGCACCTGTTCCCGCAGCAGTTCCTGCGAAGCGGCGTCCACAGGCTCCACGACCGAATCATCCTCAATGAAATCTCCCAACTGCGTGGACTCTTCTGTGCCCACAGGCAGTTCCAGGGACATTGGGTCCTGGGAGATGTGCAGGATATTGCGCACTTTGTTGGCAGACTGCCGCCATTTGCGATAAAGCAGCGGCTCAATGTGAGACCCTTCCTGCAGCGCACGGCGGATCGTCTCCGTTTCTTCCGGCGACAAATAATCCAACTCCAGCACCAGTTCCTCAATCGTGGGATCGCGGCTGAGCTTTTGCACCATGGCCCGCTGCGTACGCACAATCTTATTGATCGTCTCTACCATGTGCACCGGAATACGGATGGTGCGGGCCTGGTCGGCAATGGCCCGGCTGACAGCCTGCCGAATCCACCAGGTGGCGTAGGTGCTGAACTTGTACCCTTTGGTGTGGTCAAACTTCTCCACCGCCCGCAGCAGGCCCACGTTGCCTTCTTGCACCAAATCTAAAAATTGAATACCTCGACCCATATACCGCTTGGCGACGCTGACCACCAGGCGCAAGTTGGCGCGCGTCAGGTTTGTCTTGGCCTCTTCCGCCAAATGGTAAATCATAAATTCATTGTAGGTAAGGGCGGCGTCATCCAGGTTCACCCTTTGCTGGAAGGTTTCAGGGGCAGGCAAATCCCGCTGCTTCTGGTAATAAGCCAGCAGTTCGTCTTGAAACCTGGTGGGCAGCAAATAGAGCGACGTAAACAGGATGAACACGCTGCGCGCCAGACCCGCCCACTCTTCTGCCTGCCCCCATTCCCCTTCATTCAGGTAGTGGCGCAGGTAGGAAACACGCTCTGAATGCCAGGTGTGGCGAAGCTGGCGCGATTCTTCGATCAACAACGCCAGGTCTGGTAACTGCACATCAATTGCTGCAGACGCCTGGCGCGCCTCCTGCCAGCTATCCCACAAAGTCTGATAATTGGTGAGCATTGCCTGGTGGCGGAAGCTGCTGTCGGAATTGGATTTCATGGCCCTGGTTGTTAACTTCTCCAGGGCCGCAGACGCCGCTAACTGCGTAGCCAGCCAGATTTCCTGTTCCGCCGTTAAGAGGGGAACCTGCCCGATTTCTTTCAGGTAGGTATGAACAGGATCATCTTCAACGCTGTCCAGGTAATATACGTCGTCGCCGAAGGATTCATCCGTATCTAGACCCAACAGAATGGAAGATTCGGCCATATCTTCGACAGTCTGGCCACTGTCGGAGACAATGCGAATGCCCAGCTTCTGCAATCGCTCGTAGAGGAGATCGGCCTGTTCTTCATCTGTGGAAGCCAGAATGGTCTGTACGTCCGCTTCGTCAATTTGACCTGAGCGGCGCGCCTCTTTGACTAGTGCCTCAACGTTAATGGGTGGCGCTTCGCTTTCAACGCCCTCTTCTTCGATTGCATCCCACTCATCATCAATCAGGTCTGTCATTATCTACATCCTGTGTCACGTGCTGCTCAATGGACGCGCCTACTATCTATTGTATAACTAACGGCTGGTTAATGCCCGCGATTGTTTATGAGCCATTGCCGGCAGTGCGGCGGCGATTGACCGCTAACATGGCGGCTCTGGCCCGGTCAATACGCAATATTTCCTGACCTAAACGTCTATCGTAATCAGCCAATAATTCTGGATTTCGTTGTTTGTCGCTTTGCTCCAACAGCAACTTGACCGCGCCAAGCTGCTGGCGAATTTTCTCCAGACGACAGTTGAGCATGGATAAGGCCAGGGATCCGGCTGTATCGGGCACATGCTGCATGGGGCGTGACGGGCGGGCATGGTTCTCCTGGCTTGTCAAATAGGTTAAGCGCTCGCGCAATAAATCATCTAACTGTTCCGCCAAATCTTCAACAGACGTAAACTGGCCCGGGTAGATTGACTGGCGCAAAGTGCGAAACAGCATTCGATCCTCTATCACGGAGAAGTCCGTTTCCAGGACAGGGGATTGTTCCTGCTGCTGCAGCACAGTATCTACTTCAATCAGGATATGGGGTTGGGTTAATACCTGGCGCAGGTAGTTTGCTTCTCGCTTTTCGGTAGCGAAGGATTGTCCCAAAGGTAAAGCGGCGCGGGCGGCAAATGGGGGGGGAGCGGTCGTGGAGGAGGTGGTCTGTGAGGTGGGCGGCCTGGGGCGCGACAAATTCACTTTAAGCAAGGTGCGCTCATCAATGCGCAGGGCGCGCGCCAGAAGCTGGCGATAATGTTCCCGTTCGACAGGATCGGCTACGTCGGCAATCAGCGGCAGCACTTTTTGCACGACTTCCGCTTTGGCTTTGGCGTCGTTGAGGTCCAGGTCTGTGGTGTAGACGCCGATGACGTAGGCGACGATGGGCTGGGCCTGGGCAATGAGTTGGGGCCATTGGCCCGGGTTGGCGCGAATGAGTTTGTCGGGATCATCGCCCGGCGGCAGGGTAACAATGCGAATGTCGGCTTGTAAACGGCCCTCATGACGCACCAGGCCATGGGGATCGAAACGGGTGTCAGCGGCGCGATCCAGGGTGTGGCGGGCAACTTCCAGACTGCGCAGGGTGGCTTTCATGCCGGCAGTGTCCGCATCCAACGCAATCACAAACCGCTTGGTGTATCGTTTTAACAACGTCAACTGTTCTTCCGTCAACGCCGTTCCCATCTGCGCCACCACATTCTTAAAGCCCATCTGGTGCGCCTGGATCACGTCCATATACCCTTCGACAATCACTCCTTGCCGCGCCTCGCGGATGTGCCGCTTAGCCATATCCAGGCCATACAACAGGCGACTTTTGTCAAACAAGGTCGTCTGCGGCGAGTTCAGATATTTAGGCACGCCATCAGGATCAAATGTACGCGCCCCAAAGCCGACCGTGCGCCCGTTCAAATCTCGAATGGGAATCATCAGCCGGTTACGGAAACGGTCGTAGGTCGTGCCCCGCTCCTCGTGCCGGCTCAACAAGCCCGCATCCATCAGATCGTCCAGATCATACCCCTGGCCCATAAAGTGTGTGCGGCAGGCGTCCCAGCTTTCCAGCGCATACCCTAGCTTAAACTCGGCTATTGTTTCGGTGCGCAGCGCCCGCTGCGCCACGTAGCCGCGGGCGTGTTCCGCCTGGGGAGCGTACAACAGAAGCTGGTGAAAATAATCCGCAGCGGCGTCCAGCAGTTCGGCCAGCCGATCTTCCACAACCTGCTGCGCCTGCTGCCTGGGGTTGGCCTGTTCCAGTGTAACGCCAGCCCGTTTTGCCAGATGCTGCAAGGTTTCAGCAAACTCCCAACCTTCCTTCTTCATGATAAAGGAGAAAATATCACCTCCTTCGGCGCAGGCGCCAAAGCAGCGCCAGGTCTGGCTGTCGGGGAAAACGACAAAGGCGGGGGTACGGGTATTGGCGTGAAACGGGCAAAAGCCCGTGTAAGAGCGTCCCGACTTGCGCAATGGCAGATATTCCTCAATTATTTCCACGATGTCGAGTCTGCTCTTGATTTCCTGGGATATGCTCATGTGTTTGTGGCAATCAACTGGTTGGCGTTCACTATTTGGCTGGGTGGATTATACCTGATGTTGGGCGATTCGGGTAAGGCTATGACGGGGATAACACCGCAGGGGGGGGCAAGATGCGCCCATGATGGCCCATGTTTGCCCCAACAAGAAAC
>CAZDSN010000505.1:0-3814 GCA_964507675.1 uncultured Ardenticatenaceae bacterium
AGCCGTAGGGCAGCGGGTGATCTGTCTGCCAGCGCAAACAGGCGAATGGGAAAATAAATGGATAGCCCTTAGCACCGCCCTGCTGCGCACACCGCCACACCAGGATTTTTAGCCACGAATTTCACGAATTGACACGAATGAGCATCAGAGCGGCGCCATCCAGGCAGTTGGAATCTGTGGAATCTGCGAAATCTTTGATTCACACCTGATAGAGGAAACTCATGGCATTCGAGCTAAACTTCAACGGCGTCAATGGCGCTACCGGGAAACCGCTGACCCCGAGCGTAAATGCGCTCGACCTGGCGCAAGCCATCAGCCAGCAAAATAAGGGCGTGCCGGCACAAGAACGGGCGCTGCTCGCCAATTTGCAGCAGGAATTCAATGAAAACGTGCTGGGCGTGCGTACCGGCTTCGATGAAACAGACGCGACCGACGTGGGTTGGGGCATCATTTACCACCCGGACACACCCGCTGAAGTGCGTAGCATCCTGGCAGATTTGCTGGCCCACCGCCAGAGCAAGTGGCCGCCATTTATTTATACGCCGGGCGAATCGGCGGTTGACTTTCACCTGCGCCACCATCACGGGTTTGGCGTCATTGACCCCGACGTTTTGCCTTATTACGTCTTGATTGTGGCTGCGCCGGCCGAAATTCCATTTAATTTCCAATACGGCCTGCGCGAGCACGCCGTCGGACGGTTGTTTTTTGCCGATGCGCAAGGGCCGGGTGGGTATGACGTGGCTGCCTTTCGTCGCTACGTGGATCGCCTGATTGCCTACGAGAATGCTACCGCCACGGACCGGCAGCGGCGCGTGGTGATCTTCTCCCCAACGCATCAAAATGACCCCTTGATTGACCAGACGGTAACGCATCTGGCCAAACCGCTGCTGCAAAAGCTGCAAGGCAACGAACTGCGGCTGCTCAAAAAGTTTCCTCAAACCTATCACCCCGAGCCCATCAGCGAGGCCGCAGCCACCCGGGGGGCGCTCCTCGATCTGCTGGAGCGTGAGCAGGCCAAACCTGCCCTGATTTTCTCCACCTCGCATGGCATTGGCTTTGACAGTGGGCACCAACAGCAGTTGAGCGACCAGGGGGGGCTGTTGTGCAGCGAATGGCCAGGGAGCCAGGCGTGGGCCGGCGGCGACGTCCCTAACACGATGTACGTGCGCGGGCAGGACGTTTCCCCCGAATTGGACTTGAGCGGCCTGGTTATGTTCTCCTACGCCTGTTACAGCGCCGGCACGCCGCAAATAGAGGATTTTGCCCAGTTTTACAACCATGTTCCGCAGCAACTGGCCCCCACTCCCTTTATCTCCTGGCTGCCGCAGCGGCTGTTGGCGCAAGGCGCGCTGGCCTTCATTGGCCACGTTGAACGTACCTGGAGCTATTCGTATGGCTGGCCGGGCATGGGATACTGGACAGGTACCTTTGAAGATTCCATGCAGTTGATTTTGGTGGGGAAACCCATCGGATACGCCACGCAGACATTCAAAAGTACGTTCTTAGATTTGCTGGTGGAACTGACAGAAAAAGGGGGCTTCCTGGAGAAGTTCGAGAAGCTGCAGCCCAAACAGAAAGACGTGGTGCGCCTGTGGACGGCGGCCAACGATGCCCGCGCCTTTATCATCTGCGGCGACCCTGCCGCCCGGCTGCGTCCGCTGCAAATGGCCAGCGCGGCGTAAGACAGTCATTGGCGGACCAGGTTAAAAAGTCTAGCAGACTTTGGTAATCTTTCGTCCGCCCGGAGGAAAGAAAAAATGTCTAAATTAGGGCGAATGTTATTGTGGGTCAGTTTACTCGTTTGCGTAGGCGGGTTGGGAGCGCAAAGCGCCGCCGCGCAAGAGGAAGACGCGCCGCCGGCAACCGGTTCCGTGCGGCTGAGTGTGGAGGCGCTGACGTATACGGGGCGGGTGAACGAACCAGGCCAGCGCACATTTACGTTGATCGTGCGGGACACAACACTCAATAATCTCTCTTTCGTGATCAACGATCTGGTAGACGAAGAGTCTGGCGCGGTGATGATTAGCAACGCCATCACTGTAGATCCGGTGCAAGTAGCTTCGCTCAGCCAGCCGCAAATGTTTACAGTCACGATTAACGGTCAGAAAGAGGGGCATTTTCGGGGCGTACTGGAACTGCTGTATGACAACCAGCCGGATGATCGGCCATTACGGCTGCCGCTGGACATCGTGTTGGAGACGACGCCCAATGTAGATGCCGGCATTAACTCCAAAAGCCTGGCCCTCTCCATCACACCCGGCTTCATGAGCAGCCCGTTGGGACGCGCCCGCGTCGCGGCTGCCGACCCTTCTTTGAACAACATCACCCTCACCCTGCTGCAAAACGGAGAGGGCGCCGCCACCGTTGAAAACGCCACGGTACTCACCATGCGCGGCAGCAAAGGCCAGACCCTGCCCCAAAGCGCCGTCAGAGTGTCCACGTCGTTGCCCATGACGCTCAAAAGCCAGGAAGCCAAAACGTTAGAAGTCGTAGTTGCCGGACGCAACTTACCGGCAGACAAGTACGATGGCATCTTGCACATCACCGTCCAAAACCAGGACACTCCCATTCAAATCCCTCTCACCATTAACGTCAAAGACGGTCCCCTGCTGCCACTGCTGCTGCTGCTCATTGGCCCCATTTTGGGTTTTGGCATCAACTGGTGGAACAACGGCGGGCAGGCGCGCACCAAACTGTATCAGGATTTGAAACGGCTGGAATCCTATCTGGCTACCGCCAGCCACATTCAAGAAGAGCAACAGGTCAACATTGGCCACGACATCACCAAAGCGCAGGATAAGCTCATTGCCGGAGATGCTGTGACCGGTATTGAGGCCTTGCTGCAAGCCATTCGCGCCAATATTGAGGCCGCCGCCGCCGCCGGTCAGCAGTTCTTACAAGATGAACTGGCCCCAGTGCGTCAAAAAGCTGCCGATCTAAACATTGCCGCCGCTTACCGTCGCAAACTGCAAAGCGACCTGGCCACCATCCAGGAAACGATGCGGCGCGGCGGGTTCTCCTCGCTGGCCAGTGCGCGCGCGGCCCTGGCCGAAGTCAGCGCCAATCTGGAATCAGTCGTAAAAATGGCGGCGGAGATGGCAGAACTGCCGGCATCCATGCACAGCGAAATCGCCACCAAAATGGACGCCGCCGCCACTCTCAGCGACATGCGCGACATCCTGGCAACAGCCAAAGCCGCAATACCCACCAATGACGAGGGGGATTTTATTGAAGGCGCGCACGACATCCGCGACGGCCAGACGCCCATCACCGAACGGGAGCTTAAACTACAGCGGCGCGCAAACGAGTGGCGTGGCTACGCCCTGCGCCTGCAGTGGGGCCGCCTGGGCCTGACCGCCGCCGTCTACATTTTCACCCTTTTCGTTGGCTTTATCACCCTCTATGCCAACGCCCCCACCTTTGGCGCAAACCCTGAAGATTACATCACGGTCATTCTGTGGGGCATTGGCACCAACCTGATCGGCGCCCAGACCATTAACCTCAGCGCCATTTACAGCAAGCAAGACGCTGCCGCTGCTGGTGCAGCGGGCGCTGCTAGTGCAGCGGGCGCCGCCAATCCCACAGGTGCTGGAGACACGTAAACACAACTGCCTTGCATAGAACGCTGATGGCGCTGATAAATCGCAGATAGCACAGACAGACTCCCCCAGAAATCAGCGACCATCAGCGCCCTGTCAGCGTTATCAGCGTCCTATTTTGGGGTGGATACCTGCGGCGTAGGAATCTCTGTCATGAGGATGCCATATTGCCGCGTCAGACCGTCGTTATCATTGGCAGCCACAATCAAGGCTTT
>CAZDSN010000506.1:0-3802 GCA_964507675.1 uncultured Ardenticatenaceae bacterium
AAACAGGATTTCGCAGATGACGCGGATTTTTGAATGATCTGCAGGTTACCAACCAGCTCTATGTAGAGACGTTGCAATGCAACGTCTTTACGAAGGAGCGCAAATGGAACAAAAACCAAACAAACAATCTGGCAAGGGACAGTTTATGGGGGTAGGGATTGCGTTGGGCGTGGCTATTGGGGCAGCGATTGGGGCTGCCATGAATAACGTGGCCATGGGGGTAGGACTGGGCGCAGGGCTGGGCGCGGCCATTGGGGCAGGGCTTACGATGCGCGACAGCCACACGAACAAGTAAGATTTAGGCCGCTACGGCAAGTAGCCAGCCCAAAATGGGTCCTGGTGCACGCCGTTCAGACGAATCTCAAAATGCAGGTGGGGACCTGAGGAGCAGCCCGTGTTACCAGTGGCGCCAATAATTTGCCCCTGGTTGACGATCTGGCCTGGATAGACGTTGATGGCGCTGAGGTGGGCATAGAAAGTCACATAGCCATTGCCGTGATCAAGCACAATCAGGTTGCCATAACAATGTATATTCCAGTCGGCCCAGACGACAGTACCCGTGTCTGAAGCGAAAGCGGCTGAACCTTCCGGCAAGCCAATGTCAATGCCGCGGTGGCCATACCAGTAATATTGGGTGATACGCCGACCGTTAACAGGCCAGACGAAAGTGCCTGTGCCCACAACGAGGGGGCTAATGCCAAACCCACTGCCGCCGCTGGCAGAACCTGAGGAAATAGTGGGGGGATTCCAGACAAATACTTCGCGCACCGCGCCCGGCACCATAATCTGCGTCTCCGGGTAAAGGCGATATGGGAATTCCAGGTTGTTGGGGGCGTAATTAATAATGTCTTCCACCGGGACGCCATAATGGGCGGCGACTGTTTCCACCGTGTCGCCAGCTTGCACGTCGTGTAAGACGCCATCCACAGGCAATATCTTCAACTCCATGCCTACTTGCAGCAGGCTTGCTTCCTGGCTTAACTGTGGATTGCCGCCAAGGAGGGTCTCCGCTTTGATGCCAAACTGTTCAGCGATGCCGCTGGGGGTGTCGTACTGCTCGACGACGTAGGTTTCGAAGGTGACGGCAGGCTTTTTGCCGGCAAACGTGAAAGGGTTCAGGTCAGGGGAAAGGCCGGTATTGTTCATGATGGGCAGTAGTTCCATGTCCACAACTGCCTCAACATTGGCATCAGCCGGGGGTGTAGCGGATTCGGGGAGTGTATTGGTTGTTGTTTCTGCCGGCATCTCTGCCTGAGCAGCGGGTTCGCTCTCCCAGCCAAAGTTCAGGAACGAGCTGGCTGCATTGGTCCTGGCCCAGAAGAGCACCAACAGCGCCGCCGCCAGCAGTACCAGATGCCCGCCATACCGTTGAAACAAATTACCACCTTTCTTCATATACCCAGTTGCCTCGTCTGCATAGGGGAGCGCGCCGCCATGCTGCGACCATCCGGCTGCAGCGCGCAACTCCACGGCGACCCCATTGGCCGCCGCCAAAGGCGAATCCTATCATAAAGAGAACAAAGGACAAAAAGGTGGTCGTTTCCCCGCTAGATTATCACATCATATCTTTAGTTAAGTTTTCCAGGAACTCGTAGTTGTTGCGTGTCTCGCGCATCCGCTGCAGCACTGCCCCGGTAGCGCTGCCCAGATCATAGCCGGGCGTGTCCATCAAATGGGCCAACATGCGGCGCATGGTGTACACACGCTGCAATTCATCGCCAGACAGCAGCAGCTCTTCACGGCGCGTGCTGGAACGTTCAATATCATAGGCCGGGAAGATACGACGCTCTTGCAAGCGGCGGCTCAACACCAACTCCATGTTACCCGTACCCTTGAACTCTTCGTAAATAACGTCATCCATGCGGCTGCCCGTGTCTACCAGACACGTCCCAATAATCGTCAGGCTGCCGCCTTCTTCCAGGTTACGGGCTGCGCCGAAAAAGCGCTTGGGCGGATAGAGGGCCGTTGGATCAAGACCGCCGGACAGGGTACGCCCGCTAGGCGGTACGGTCAGGTTATAGGCGCGGGCCAGGCGCGTGATTGAGTCCAGCAAAATCACTACATCCTTGCCAGATTCCACCAGACGGCGGGCGCGTTCCAGAGCCATTTCGGCCACGCGGCAGTGGCTTTTGACTGGTTCATCAAATGTTGAACTAACCACCTCACCTTCGACGGATCGCTCCATATCGGTTACTTCTTCGGGTCGTTCACCGATGAGGGCTACCAGCAAATAAAGGTCTGTGTAGTTCTCGGAAATACCATTGGCAATTTCCTTGAGAACGGTGGTCTTACCTGCTTTGGGCGGCGACACAATCAAACCACGCTGGCCTCGTCCTATGGGCGCGACCAGGTCTAGCAGACGAGTAGACAAGATGTTCGGCTGCGTCTCCAGCTTTAGCTTTTCCAGCGGGAAGATAGGGGTCAGGTCCTCATAATGGGGACGCCGCTTGGCCTCTTCCGGATTGCTGGCATTGACCGACTCCACCCGCAGCAGACTATGATACTTTTCGTTCTCTTTAGGAATGCGCACCTGGCCAATGACCATGTCGCCTGTGCGCAAACCTAGTCGCCGAATCTGCGAGTTAGAAACGTAGATATCGTCTGGACCAGCGATGTAGTTGGGATTCGTGCGCAGAAAACCAATGGGTTGTTTATCATCTTCAATGATTTCCAGCACACCCCCACGAAAGTCGAGGCCCTGGGCTTTAGCCTGACCCCGCAGGATTTCATAGATGAGGCGTTGTTTTTTCATCGTACTAAAGCCATTGATGCTTAGTTCACGGGCAATAGTCCGCAGTTCGCCTACCTTCTTGGCTTCAAGTTGCACAATATCCATCATTATTCATTACTCTCCACATGAAGATTCAGTGATTGGTACAAAATTACCAGCCGGTTCGCAAATGTAACCAGCCATAGGATGGCGGACACGCCATCAAAATCCTCAGCGACAACAACCAACCCTCTTCCCAAAGAGGAAATGGGGCTAATAGTCACTCAAAATCAGGGTTTGGGCCGCCATGCACGATGGCAAACCTACCTTCTGGCGGTCATTAGCTTAAACCCAATTGATTGCGCCGCTGCAATTTGGTTCGTGTGCTATGCAGGGGAACCTATAAGCTTCTCAGCAGTGGGTTTCAAAGAGACCGGGTCACCTGTCATGGTAGGGTGAAGGGCCTCATTGCACTGCCATCAGTTGACTAATAAAGAAGGAATCCGAACAATACCCCCGCCTTCAGATCGCAAACAAGTTAAAACCAGCATACTGGGAAATCAACAGATGAATCTGGAAGTAAACGTTGGGGAGCCAGGTAACGTCGGCTGGTGGGAAGAAGTCGTGTCAGTTGCCGATAGCATGGGAAAAGTGCGTTTGCGAAAATTACTAGGCAGCATGAGTATAACATGGCTGTCAGGTCTCGTCAAAACGTTGGTAAAGATTGCTACTCATTGGCAAGCATTTCTTCGGCTTTTTCTACCAGGGCGCGGTTACCAATAAAAAACGGCGTCCGCTGGTGCAGTTCAAGCGGTATAACGTCTAAAATCGAGCCGCAGCCAGTCGAACCATACCCGCCTGCCTGTTCCACCAGGAAACTTAGTGGGGCTGCTTCGTACAACAAGCGAATTTTGCCTTGCGGCTTCCCGGTTTCCGCCGGATAGAGGAAAACACCACCCCGCAGCAGATTGCGATGAAAATCTGCCACCATAGAGCCAATGTACCGCTCGGACAACGGTTTGGGCGGAGATTCGGGTTCCAGCCCTTGCAGCCAGCGCACATATTTCTGCACGGGGGGGGACCAATGACGAT
>CAZDSN010000507.1:0-3789 GCA_964507675.1 uncultured Ardenticatenaceae bacterium
ACGCAAGGCTCGGTCACAGGCCGCTTCCAGCCGTTCGTCACCCACCTGCTCGCGCAGCCGCAGCAGGCGACGCACCATTGACAGCCGGTCCACCACCGGGTCCGCCAGCAAACGGCCCACCAGCGCTGTCGTGGCCAAGCCAATATCGGCGGCCACTGCCTGGCAAGCCGCCCGGTCTAGAACCAACCCCGGCAGCTTGTCGGGTGGCAGATGAGCCGGATTGGTGATGCGCTCTCCGGCTTCGGTGGCCCGTTCATGGGTGGCCACCAGCTGGTAGTCACTGGTGTAGAGTCGCACTTCTTGACCGCCGCCGCGAAGGCGCAGCGTCTGACCAACCAGACGAAAAGGCGCGGAGTAGTAGGCATTGTCAAAGACCACATAACAATCCCGGTGCAGTTTGGCTTGTTTCCACACGGCCAGGTCGTAGGGCGTGTCGGGCAGCGGCTGCAAAGTAGCTTTCTCCACGGTTTCAAACTGCACCAGGGGCTGTTTGCGGGTGGTGCCATGCGTGCGTTGTCCGGCGGTGGTCAGGCACCACACTTTGACGTCCTGGTTGGCCTGGGTGATGGTGGTCATCTCTCGGCCGCCCAGAAAATTGCGTTTGACGTAATGGACACCGCCCTTTTCCACCTTCCCCTTATGCTGGGGTGTCTTGGGTTTGCAAGGAGCGATGAGAAAGCCGTAATGTTCGGCACATTCCCGGTAAGTCACCTGCACTTCCGGGTCATCCCAACATGCCTGGGTGATACCTGCTTTCAGGTTGTCTATGACCACGCGCTGGGGCACGCCGCCCAGAAAAGCGAAGGCGTTGCGGTGCAGGCGTAACCAGGTGGGTATCTTCTGGTTAAAAACGAATTCGACATACTGGTGCCGACTCCAGGAGAGCGTCATGACAAAAGCCCAGGTCTTGCGGATTTCACCGGTGGCTGGGTCTATCATCCGGCCAGCGTAACCAAAATCTACCTGCGCCTCTTCGCCTGGGGTTGTTTCGACTCTCACGGTTACATCCGGTTTAGAAGGTTCCAACTGCTGCACAAACCGCCACACGGCCATGTAGCTGCCACGAAAACCGCGCTCTTCCAGTCGCGCCTTGATGGCGCTGACCTCCACATCTTGCTCGCGCAGCTTGATGACCAGTTTCCGGTACCGCTCCACCGTTGATTGGCTTTGTGGCGGCTGTTTGGTCGGCATTGTTTCTTCCAGCAATTGGTACAACTCTTCAATGGGTGGGAGTGTGCCATTCAGCAGGCCGTATTCCTCAGCCCATTCCCGATATTTTTGGGCTGTCCGCCGGTCTATGCCCAAATCCCGTTTGATGCCCCGGTTGCTGACTCCGGCGCGTAGATGTTGCAAAAGTGCATAAATGTCCACGATCTTTTTCCTTGTTCCTGCCATCTCTCCTCCGGCCGTTGGTTGGTTTTGGCCGGAAGGATAGTTGGCGGATGGTGGCTTGTCGAAAGTGGTACATCTTGGCCGTTAACAGGTGGCACATGTTGCCCGTTGAAGGGTGGTACATCTTGGCCGTTGATCACTGGCACAGTATAGGGTGTTGAGTGACAAGTGGATGCAAGAGAAGCGTCGCCGCGCCCTTTACTGGATGGCGGAACCTTCTTCCGCCCTTGACCAACTGCGCTCCTTTTCTCAGGCTATTTACAATTTTGCCAATCCCCAGGCACCTGCTCCACCTGAGTTCACTTACGCTACCTGGGAGCAGGCGTGGCGACAAGTCGCAAATCTGGCGCAAACAGAGCGGCTGGCTTTGTTTGTGGATGAATTTACCTACGTTTTGGAAATTGATCCCGGCGTGGCCGGCGTCCTGCAAAAGGTATGGGATCATGGATTGAAAGAGAGCAACCTCTTTCTGACCCTTTGTGGCTCGCACCTGGGCATGATGCATCGCCACCTCCTGTCGTACCAGGCACCGCTCTATGGCCGCGCTACACAACAGCTTCAATTGCAGCCCATTCCCTTTGGCTGTATGTCAGATTTTTTCCCAGATTATCAGATGGATGAACGGGTTGCCCTCTACGCCATCTTTGGTGGAATCCCCGCTTATTGGGAGCGGGTTAATCCTCAGGAATCCATTTCCGACAATATCCGCCACCAGTTGTTGACGCCCAACAATCTGATGCAAGCCGAGCCGCGCTTGCTGCTGCAAGATTTCATCCAAGATCCGCACAACTATGTCAGTATCTTGAAGGCCATTGCCCGCGGCGACCGTACCCAGAAGGAGATAAGCATCCGTACGGGACTGGCGCAGGGACACGTTTCTAAATATCTTAGCACGCTGCGGGACGCTGGTTTTGTGGAGCGGCGTGTACCTGTTACCGCCGGTGAGAGTTCCCGACACGGCCGTTACCACGTTATTGACCCATATCTGCGCTTCTACTACCGCTTCCTGGCTGATCGCCAGACGCAGCTAGCCATGGGAGAGACGGACATGGCTTTGGCAGAGATTAAGAAACATCTGCTGGACTTCGTCGCTGCGCACACCTGGGAGGAGTTGTGTCGGGAATGGACGCTGCGGGCGGGGGCACGAGGGTTGTTGGACGTGGCTGTAGACCAGGTGGGCAGCGGCTGGACGAAAAAGGCACAGGTGGACGTGGTCGCGCTTAATTCGATGGAAAAGACAATAGTCCTGGGCGAATGCAAATGGCAAACGCGGCCAATTGAGCGGGACGTCTTGCGCAAGCTGATTGACAAAACGGCGGAAATTGTGCCTAAACAGGGGCAATGGCGGGTGGCTTATTTGGGTTTTGCGCGAGAGGGTTGGACAACAGCAGCGCAGGCGTTGGCTGACGATCCCGATCAATGGATAAAGCCACCCCAGGCGAATTGGCAGCTAGTGAGCATGAAGTTGCTGACTTTAGCGCAGGTGGATCGGGAACTGGCCGATTGGACGCGCTGACTCATATCAACAATATTGTAATGGTTAAAAATTGGTTGAACCGCGGATACAGCGAAGTTTGCGAAGAATAAAAGAGGAAAGCTATGTGCCCTTTGCAATAAATTTTTGTTCAAGGACCCATGCCCATTACACAATGACCTGATTTGTGCATGCTTCTAGGGTAATAGTCACGATATAGCACCTCTTGATTTGGTTTTCTGATAATTACCAATTAACCCAATTAGTGCTTTTTTGTTCATTTTCCCTTTTACTGAAAAACTTTTATATGGATTAAGTATTCTTGTAAGCTGAGCAAAATATAGTTTATAATGGCTCAATAGTTGTGTGATTGTGTATCATCTTATTCTCGGAAAATCTATCAGTTTTCTAAAACCGAATCATTGAGACGTTTTTTCTGCTAGAAATGCCAATCATCTGCAGAGAATGTTTGACAGGGCGGGAAACGTTTCCTTTAGCATTCTGAGCATCATGGTTGATCATGTTTTGCTCGATTCGTTCAGGAGGATTTCTCGTGTCACAATTGCCCCTTGTAAAAACCACAAACCGTGCCAGCCTATTGTTCCTCAGCTTTACCCTGCCAATATTTATTCTGATACTTATCTTGACCCAAATGACCCCTTTATTCGCAGCCGCGGTGCCAGAATTTAGCTCTATTTGGGCGTCTAATGAAAACTCTTTGACCTTTGGTGTGGCTTGGGGAGATGCTGATGGAGACGGGGATCTGGACTTGTTAGTAGCCAATAATGTTAACGCCACAGAGCAGGCTATCAATGCCCCAGAGTACCGAAATCAAATATATCGCAATGACGGCAATAATAATTTCTCATTAGTACTACAACGAGACTTTGAAAAGCCTATGAGAAAAGTTGCGATAATGTCAG
>CAZDSN010000508.1:0-3786 GCA_964507675.1 uncultured Ardenticatenaceae bacterium
TGACCCATGCCTGGTAGTAGAACTTAAACACCGTGTTCAGCCGCTGCCCAAACTTATCTCGCAAATAGACAAACTCCGGCCCTAACGTGAGCAGCGCGCCGGTCAGGATGAGCAGCAGGGCAAACGGCAGCACGCGATTGTCTGCTGCCGGCGCTTCTGCGGCATGTGTTTGCTTGTCGTGAAGCGTCTGTTGTAGATTAGCTAACTGCATCACTACCAGACTAATGATAGCCGCCAACAGCAGTGTCAGCCAGGGATAAGCCGCTCGCGCCGCCAATAAAGTGGGCGTCAGGGCTAGAATGGTAGAAAACCCCCACGACAACCGCTGTCCGGCAGCGGCGTCGGCGGCAATAGGCAGTAGGGGGATGTTCAATTCACGGGCCAGATTTTCCAGGCGGGCTGCCCCATCCGGACTGATGGCCATCAGCCAGGCAAACAGCAGCAGCGCCAGGAACAAGGCCACGATGACGCCGGGTACCGTCGTAAGACCCGTTTTCCAGTGGCGCAGGCGTGTTTGCGCCAGCAGCGCCAGCAGCAAAGCCAGGATACTGAACAGCGGCATGATGAAAATGATCAGAAACTGCGCCAGGCGGGTGGGACGCATCAAGAAGGGCAGCAGGTAGGGCGCGCCAGCCTGGGAGCGGAAGCCGAGATAAAAGGGGAAATATAGCAGGATGGCAGGGATAACCAGCACGATGGCCATACCCGCGCCCTGCGCCAGCAGATCGCCATGCCAGCGCCCTGCCTGTCGCCAGCGAGCCAGCACGTAAGCGCCCAGCACCACAAACAGGTGAATGAGTACGTCCCAGGTATTCAGGAAGGAAAGCCCACCTAACACCAGCACAGTTAATCCCCACAGGGGCAGACCCACGGCGTCTATATGGCGGCGGACGGCGGCCAGCAGGGAGGTTTTGCCGGCTGCCGGCATGGACGGAGAACTGCCGCTCAGGGCTAACCACCATGTCAGGGCTACCGCCAGGCTGAGGAAGGCAAAAGGCAGCGCCAGCACATGCGGGTGCATGTCGCCCAAAACAAAGCTAAAAGCGGGAAATTCGGCGATAGGTTCCAGCCCTTGCTCCACACGCCCCGAAAGATGCGTTTCGTTGATGACGCGGGAGGCGCGCCACCACCACCAGCTTGCGCCATTGTAGCGCGGCGTATCGCTGGCGGGGCCGGCAATATCCCGCACGTCCAGCCACTGCCAGAATGGCTCAGAACCAATGCCGTTGCCATGCAGCGTTTCTAGCAGGATTTGCATATTGCCGGCAATTGGCAGAGCCAACGCCGCCATCAAGCCCAGCCCCACCGCCAGCCGTCTCCCCCCTTCTGACCGCACCAGATTATACACCAGGCCAAATGCGCCGGTGGCTGTGCCCGCCAGCAGCCAGGCAATGCCCAGATTAAAGGCAACCGGTTCGGCTACCCCGGCCAGGCGGGCGATAGCGGAGGTCATAATGTAGCCAAAGTAATAGTAGCTGATGGCGTAACCAGAGAGCCAGGGGTCCAGCGGCGGCAGGCTGGGGCTGCGACCCACAGAATTGAGGAAGGCGAACTCCATTGGTTTTTCCGTGGCCGTAATACTGGGGTTATGGGCGCGCACCCAGACCCACAGCCCAAAGGCTGCCAGAAAAACCAGTTCCGTTAAGATGACCTGCCCTCTATTTTCGCGTAGCCATTGAAGAAGCTGGCCGTCCCCGCGACGGTAGACGCCAAACGACAACGCTGCCAGCGCCAGCACTGCCAGCACAATGTTGCCAGTGGTGTTGCTGAAAAAACCGAGCGTTCCCATCAGCCAGAAAATATAGCTGACCACCAGCAGCCCCAGCATTTTGACAAAGGCATATCCCTTGTCGGGCAGGCGGCCTAAGACCACGTAGGCCAGCGGCGTAGCGGCTGCACCCAAGACGAACAGCGCCAACCACCAGCGAAAAGCAGCAAAAATGTCACTCATATGTGCAAAAAATTAGCCGCGTACACGGTAAATCGTGACGCCGCTGTTACGATAAACTTCTTCCAACATATCTTGCCGGGCCATCTGCCCAAACTTATCCACGCCGGCGGCATTGTAGTAGGCCCATTCCAGTGGGCCAACGTAAACGTACTGTACGTCGTACAGCTTCATGATACGCATGGCTTCGGCGGCGTCAAGCGTATTGTACAGCAGATTGAGGTCTTCGATGCGTTTGCTGACGACAGTACCCGGTATAACGGCCCGCTGCTGTCGTTGATGCCAGTCCCAGCCAACCACTGCCGGCAATCCCGTAAACATGGCCACGCGGTTGGCTATGGAACGGTATGGGTTATCGCTGTGCGCTTCGGCAACGACTGGCGATCCCTCAATGTGCCGCTGCATCCAGTTGAGCGCCTCATAATCATAGCGCAGCGGAATGGTTTGTCCCCTATCGCCATATTCAGTCACCGTCATAAAAGCCATGCCATCCAACATTGTGGGTGCGTCCGGGTTCATGCGTACTTGCCATTTGGCCTTTGTGGCCAGCACCGGGTACAGCAAAGCCATAGCTACCAGCAGCCCCAATCCGATCTGCCAGGCGCGCTGCCGCCGTTTGCCCCAACTGGTCCGCAGGGCCGGCCACAGCCAGGCAAAAGCGACCCCACTGACCACGCTCAGAATCAGCCACACCTGCAAGTAGAACTTGAACACGGTGTTCATGCGGCCAATGTCTCCTTCCAAAACCACCATTTCCACGGCCAGCGTCAGGAAAAAGGCCGCCGAAATCAAGATGAGGACGACGCGCCGCTCTGGCGACAGGTTGGGCCGCAGCCCCAGTAAACCTGCCACGGCTGACAGCGACAGCACCAGCGGCGCAATCCAATAGCCGCGCACGAGCAGGATAAAGATCAACAACAAGTAAACGAAGGTGACCGCCATGAGGATTCGGCTGACGGGTTCCCATTGTCGCAGGCTTTCCGCTGTCCACGTTTTGGTCCAGGCGCGAAACTCCCGCGCCAGATGCGTCAGCAGTAGAAATAGAAACAGGCCATAAATAAACAGATAATTGCTCAGATGGGTGCGCGAACCCTGCCACAACGTGGCCGAGGCGTAGCCGACGCCATAATTCTGGGCATATGGCAGGAAGGTGACGACGGCAATGCCCACTAATGCCGCTGCTTGCAGCACGCCGCTGCCAATGGCGAACAAACTGAAGGTGCGGTGGCGACGATAGGTGGCAAACAGCACCGCCAGACTGCCAATGACCAGGTAGGTGGGCCAATCCCAGGTATTGGTGGCCCGCAGTACGCCAATGGCCAGCCCACCAACCAGCCACTGCCCAAGCCGCCGCAGCGGGTGGCGCGTACTGTCCTCCGGGTCTTCCAGGGCCAGCGAGACAGCCCAGGCTAACGCCAGCAGCATCAGCGGCATACTGATCATGTGCGCGTGCAAGTCGCCGTAGAGAAAAGTGAAGAATGGAAACTCGGTGATGGGGGCGGTTTCGCCCTCATTAATGTTGATGGCCCGCGTCGCCGTCCAGAACCAGTCGCCAGGATAAATAGCGGGGGGGACGCCGTCAATGAGAATATCTGCGCCGCCATCTACCACCCGCACCAGATAATCTACAGCGGTAATACCCGTTTGGACGCTACTGTCGCTGGTGCGATACCAGGCGTCTGCCAGCACTTTGACCTCGGCCAGGTTGCCCAGCAGCACGCACAGGGCCATGGCGACCAGGCCAGCCATCACGGCGCGGGAACGTACCTGCTGTCGCAGTTGCCGCCACAGCGATGGGCCAGGCGCAGCCGCTGGCTGGCGGCGGGCAGCCAGGTTGG
>CAZDSN010000509.1:0-3783 GCA_964507675.1 uncultured Ardenticatenaceae bacterium
CGCCGCGTCGTCCTCGAACTCGGGGTGCTCGAGTCGAAGCTGCCGCTTGAATGCTAATAGAGGTACGGTGTGTCCCAGGTGTAAGTCAGAAGTGGTGGGATCGAAGCCGCAGTACACGCGCAGGGTGCGTCCGGAGGCGACTGCCGCCGTTAGCCGCTGCCGCAGTTCGGCTTCCATATTGCGTTTTGTCTCGTCGTCGCCATAAGCTGTACCTTGCATGATAATGGCGACTTGTTCCTCAATAGGCCGCATACGCTTAACCTCAACTTTGTTTTATTTCCAGTAACGCGGCGGGTATTATACATGATGCCGGCATCCAGGCACAACGCCGCCAATTTATCTACTTGCCGCGCCCTGTTTGTTGGTATAATGCGACTATGTATCACGCTATTAATTTCCAAAACAAACTCCATCTCTTTGCCGAACAATGGTCGCCTAAAATCATCGCCCAGATGAACGATTACCACGTCAAACTGGTCAAGATTCAGGGTGACTTCGTCTGGCACAGCCATCCTGAGACGGATGAGTTGTTCATGGTGCTGGAGGGCAGCATGGATATCGCTTTCCGCGACGGCGCGATCACTCTGCGCAGCGGTGAAATGGCTGTTGTGCCCAAAGGCGTTGAACACAGACCCTTTGCGGCTGAACCGTGCAGCATTCTGTTGATAGAACCTGCCGGCACCATCAACACAGGCGATGCCGGCGGCGGTAGGACCGCCCCTGCCGATGCCTGGATATAGGCATTGGTCTCTACAACGCGACCGTAAAAGTTCCCTCTAAGCCTTGCGTCGAATCGGGACCCACCCAGACCTGGAAATCACCCGGTTCCACCGTGTAACGCATATCTCGGCCCGTAAAACCCAGTTCCGCGACAGAAACCTCAAAGCGAACGATCCGCTGTTCCCCTGGCTGCAGACTGATTTTCTGAAACCCTTTCAACTCCTTCACCGGGCGAGTGACGCTGCCCACCAGGTCGCGCACATATAGCTGCGCGATTTCCGCGCCCGCGCGGTCGCCGCTGTTCGTCACCGTGGCGGAAACGACCAGCGTATCCTCCAGCTTTAACGTTGGTTGGGCAATGCGCAGGTTGGCGTAGTCAAACCGGGTGTAACTCAAACCAAAGCCAAACGGGAACAGAGGGGAGTTCGGTTCATCCAGGTAGACGGACTTGAACAGAGCCGCAAACGGTTTCATATTCGCTTCAGGGGCGGGCTGTCCTGTGTTTTTGTGGGCGTAGTAAACGGGAATTTGCCCTTCGGCGCGGGGCCAACTGGCAGTGAGCTTGCCAGAAGGGTTGGCGGCGCCAAAGAGAAGGTCGGCGACGGCGCGCCCGGCGCGGATGCCGCCATGCCAGGCAGCCAGCAGCGCCTGCGCCTGCCCGGCCAGCCGCGGAATCACCAGCGGGCGACCGCTCATTAGCACGCAGACGATTGGCTTGCCCGTGCCGGCAATGGCGTCAGCCAGTTCTTGCTGGCGACCGGGCAGACCCAGATGCGTGCGTGAATGCGCCTCGCCACTCATGTCTGCGCTTTCACCCAACACCAGCAGAACAACATCGGCTTCTTCTGCCGCCGCCACCGCCGCCGGAATATCTGTTGGGTCATCTTCCTGGATGGGACAGGCGGCAACGTGTGTCCAGGCGTCAGCGGGCAGGTAGACGGAGAGTCCTTCGAGAACAGTCTCCACGTCTTCAGGATGAGTCTGCAGCGACCAGCAACCAAACATATCCGGACGGTTGTCAGCCAGGGGACCAATAACGGCCAGACGAGTCTGGGGCGACAGGGGCAGGATGTTACCTTCGTTTTTGAGCAGAACCATAGATTCCTGAGCCACTTCCAGCGCCAGGGCGCGGAAATCAGGGTGGAGAATCAGCATGTCTGCCAGAGACTCATCGGTGTATGGGTTCTCAAACAGACCCAGGCGGAATTTGAGCCGCAGCACGCGGCGCACCGCTTCATCTACTGCCGCCAGAGGCACGTCTCCGGCAGCCACCAGTTCTGCCAGATGGTCAGGATAAGCGCTGCTGACCATTTCCATATCCAGCCCGGCCAGGATGCTCAGGCGGGCCGCCTCTTTCAGATCGGCGGCCATGCCGTGCGGGATGAGGTGGCGCACGGATTCGTAATCGCTCAACACAACGCCGGGCCAATCCCATTCATCGCGCAGGATGGTACGCAGCAGCAGCGGGTTGGCGGTTGCCGGCACGCCGCTGATCTCATTGAACGCGCTCATGACGCTGCCTGCACCCGCGTCGAAAGCCGCTTTGAATGGAGGCAGATAAACATCGCGCAAGGTGCGTTCGGAGAAGTCGGTGGTGTTGTAATCGCGCCCGCCTTCGGCAGCGCCGTAGCCCGCGTAATGTTTGGGGCAGGCGACAATTTTACGACCACTGGTCAGGTCGGCCGCCTGGAAGCCACGCACGCGGGCGCGGGCCATGGCCATGCCCAGGAATGGGTCTTCGCCGGCGCCTTCGGCAATTCGCCCCCAGCGGGGATCGCGAGCAATGTCTACCATAGGCGCGAAAATCCAGTCTACGCCGGCGGCGGAAGCCTCCTCGGCGGCTACGCGGGAGGCGCGTTCCAACAGAGCCGGGTTCCAGGTGCAGGCTTCTGCCAGGGGAATGGGAAAGATGGTGCGATACCCATGAATGACGTCGCTGCCCACAATGATGGGGATGCCCAACCGCGACTCTTCCACCGCTATCCGCTGGCAATGGTTGATCAGGCGAGGGATGGTGATGTTCAGAAAAGAGGCCACCCGCCCGCTGCGAATCAATTCATCCATATCCTCGCGCAATTTGGGTGGATAGTCGAACGGTTCGCCCGCTTCTTCGGCTGCCTGTTTTTTAGCCTGGTAATCCTCAAAATCAAACGGGGCAAACGGGCCAATCTGTACAAGCTGGCCCACCTTTTCGGGGAAGGTCATTTGCGCCAGCAGCTTTTCGACGCGGGCTTCGGTGTCAGGGTCAAGGTGGTTGTAGGTTCCGATGTTGTGTTCCATGTTTGTTTCACTTTGGACTGCCACATAGGGCAGCAGGTTGGTGGAGGGTCAAATTTCGTCTGGATGGATTGTTGCCAGGCGTCTGGCATGGTGAGCGCGCCCGGTGGCGTTTAATCGCGCAATGTAACGCGGCAAATACCCGCGTGTGTAAAATGGTCCCCCTTCCCGCAGCACCGTCATCAACGGGTCCACGTTGACTTCGCTCGCGCTCATTTGTTGGGCATACCAGCTTTCCAGCAGGCTCATGGCCCGATCTACAATCTCTCGTCTTTGCGGCGCCAGATCATGCTGCAAATGGTAATCGTCGTTGAGGTTGAACAGCATGATTGGCTCCAGTTCCTTAAAGCCGTCGTGATAGGTGCGCAGGCAAAGATAATCCTTGCCGCCGTAAACAAAGCGCACGCCGCGCTGGCAGGCCCAGGCGCCCTGGCTGGTGACCACAAACGCGCGTCCAGACTGTTTGCCATCCTGAAATGCTCTGGCAAAGGAGAC
This sequence comes from uncultured Ardenticatenaceae bacterium, assembly GCA_964507675.1. Lineage (GTDB taxonomy): Bacteria > Chloroflexota > Anaerolineae > Promineifilales > Promineifilaceae > JAGVTM01. The sequence continues at coordinate 3,493 of CAZDSN010000509.1, forward strand.
GCCATCCCAGTTGTCCGGCACGACGCCGCCCAGCAGTTCGATCAGGGTGGCGGCCCAGTCGAAATGATAGTGCAGCGCTGTGTCTACTCGTCTCGCCGCGTCCCAACCAGGGTAGCGAATAATCAGGGGCACATTGCACGTGATGTGGTCTGCCGTCTGGTGATCGCCCCAGACGTTTAGTTCGCCGATGTTTTCGCCGTGGTCGGCGCTGACGACGATGATGGTTTCGTCGTAAATGCCCAACGTTTGCAATCGGGCAATAATCTGGCCCAGCCAGGCATCGGCGTAGCG
>CAZDSN010000510.1:0-3777 GCA_964507675.1 uncultured Ardenticatenaceae bacterium
ATCTGGAAGAAAAAAATGTACCAGCTTCGCAGCAGTTGGCGCAGGTTGCCGCCGGTTAAGGCGCGGAACATGACGGCGGGGTGGGGGACGTTCAAAATAGCCAGCCGTTTCACCCGCTCTGGCTGCAACGCCGCCAACCCCCAGGCCACCGCCGCGCCCCAATCGTGCCCGGCCACATAAGCAGACGCCTGACCACAGGCGTCCATTAAGGCGGCAATGTCGCCGACGAGGGTGTGCATGTCAAACGGGGGCGTCTTTGCCGTCAGGTTGTAGCCGCGTTGGTCGGGAACGACGACGCGGAAGCCCGCCTGCGCCAGCGGCCCTATTTGATGCCGCCAGGAGTACCAGAACTCGGGGAAGCCGTGCAGCAGAATCAGCAGCGGTCCATCTGCCGGCCCGGCGACAGCAGCGTGCATCCGCAGGCCAGGGAGGTCGAAGTATTGGGTGTGGAAGCCAAAATGTTCAGGTAGTTCCATAACTTTTGCCCCAGGCGGCAGCAAGAGAGTACAAAAGTCTTCAAGACTTTTGTACTCTTTTTATTCCTCGGCTGCTTCGCTCTTTTTGCGCTTGCGCCGCGTCTGGCGGAAGATGTCATCGGGGCTGACGCCCTGCTCCAGCAGCGCCTGACGCTTAGGCTTGAGCGCCCCCGTGGGGCAGACGCCCACGCATTGGCCGCAAAAGACGCAGGTGGTGTCGGTCATGCCGTAGTTCATGAACGTGCCAATGTGGGTGTGGAAGCCGCGCCCGTCGAAGTTGAGGGCAAAGGTGTACTGCGCGTCCTCGGCGCAAACCTGCACGCAGCGCCAGCAGTTGACGCACTGGTTGTAGTCGCGGATGTAGAACGGATTATCATCGTAGATGGGGGCGGCGCGCCTTTCGCCGTCGGGGAAGCGTTCCGCATCTGCCCCATATTCAGCCAGCAGTTCTGTAATTTCTGGCGCTTCCGATAGGTCTACCGTCGAGGCCAGCAGTTCCAGGATGGTGCGGCGCGCCCGGTGTACGTCGTCGCTGTGCGTTTCGATGGTCATGCCGTTGCTGCATGGGGTGACGCAGGCAGCCAACTGCACCCGCCCGCCGCCGTCTACCGAGCAAATGCGGCAAAGGCCGTTAGCCGTCAGATGGGGATGGTAACAGATGACGGGGATCTCAATCCCCAACTGCGCCGCCGCTTGTAGGATGGTTGTGCCGCTGGGGACGCTAATTTCCTGCCCGTCTATAGTCAAGGTGATAGATTCGTTCATCAGACACTCTCAGGCTGTTAAACTGTTTCCCGTAAAGGGGTCAGTTGCGGATCAACTTCTTGCCCCATTTCATAGAGGAATTCTGGCGCGAAATCGGCGCCAGTGGGCCACGCAATCGTGTTCGTTTCTGGATTGATCGTTATCTGCTGGAACAGGCCCATATCTTGCAAAGGTTCAAAGACAGCGCCATACAACACCGTAAAAGCGGGAAATCGTGGGCATCTCAGAGTGGCAAAACTCGTTCGGGATGGGTGTAGATGCGCATGCGGTCCTGGCGCAGGTAGGCGACGATGGTGATGTGCCATTGCGCCGCCAGGCTGACGGACAGGCTGGTGGGCGAGGTGCGCGAGCAGATCAACGGGATTTCCAGGCGGCGGGCTTTGTTGAGCATTTCGCTGCTGATGCGCCCGCTGCTGAGGATGATGCGGCCGCGGGTGGAAATGCCCGCTTGCAGGGCTGCGCCGCACAATTTGTCCAGGCAGTTATGGCGGCCAATGTCTTCCACTTGCAGCAAAATGCCATCGGGTTCCGCCAGGGCAGCGGTATGAATGCCGCGCGCGCGTTGGTACAGAAAGGCGCCCAGGTGCATCTGGCGCATCAGTTCCGCCAACTGCGCGGGCGATGCCTGGATGTCCGCCGTTAGCGGCGGGTGCTGCTGCGAGAGGTCGTCGAAGGTGATGCCGCCGCCGCAGCCGGCGGTGACAATCTGGCGCTGCGGCAGGGCAACGTCTGTATTGTGCAGCCAGACGTCCACGCAGCTTCTGTTGGGGGAAATGCGCAGGTGGCGCACGTCATCCAGACTGTTAATGAGTCCCTCATTGTAAAGGAAACCCAGGGCCAGCCTGTCCAGGTCGTGGGGCGAACACATGAAGGTGGCAATTTCGCGCCCGTTGAGGGAGATGCAGGCCAGGCTTTCGCTGACGACTTCGCCGGCGATGGCTTGCGGCGTGCCGGCAGCAATACTCAAATAAGTGACCGGATTGGTCCCATTCGCCTGATCGTTCACGCCATTAACTCCGGCCAGCGCTGGATGGCGCTTATGACGGCGGCAGCGGCGGTTTGTCCCAGGCCGCACAGCGATGTTTCCGTCATGGTGAAGCCAATATCCAGCAGGGTTTGTTTGTCGCCAGGTTGGAGACCGCCGTTGTGGGCGATGCGGCGTAAAATCTCCATTTGCCGCTGCGTGCCCATCTGGCAGGGGAAGCATTTGCCGCAGCTTTCGTGGGCAAAGAAGCGGCTGAGTTGGTAGAGCGCCTGGCGCAGGTCGGCGGTTTCGTCAAAAACCATAACTACGCCAGAGCCGAGTGGAAACTGGGCGGCTTTGGCGTCTTCGTAAGTCAGTGGCGTGTTTAGCTTTTCCGGGCCAATGAACGCGCCCGCCGCGCCGCCCAGCAAGACGGCTTGCACCGATTTGTTGCCAGGTACGCCACCGCCCAGAGCGATCAGTTCGTTAATAGTGAGGCCAAATGGCAGTTCGTAGACTCCGGGTTTATTGACATGCCCGCTGAGGCAGAACCATTTGGTGCCTGGGGATTGGGCCGTGCCATAGCTGCGCCAGGCATCCAGCCCGACGCGGATGACGGTCATGGCCGCCGTCAGGGTTTCCACGTTGTTAATGGCCGTGGGTTGGTGGAACAGCCCATGCGTGGTGGGGAAGGGGGGCTTGATGCGCGGGAAGCCGCGATTGCCTTCGATGGCTTCAAACAGGGCCGTTTCCTCGCCGCAGATGTAGGCACCCGCGCCCAGGCGCAGTTCGATGTCGAAGTGAAAATCATCCCGCCCCAGGATGTTTCGCCCCAGATAGCCGGCAGCGCGCGCCTGTTCAATGGCTTGTTGCAAGCGTCTGTGGCTGCGCGGGTATTCGCCGCGCACAAATATCCATCCATTTTCGGCGCCAGCCGTGTAGCCGGCAATGAGCAAGGCTTCTACCAGGCTGAATGGGTCTTGCTCCATCAACACGCGATCTTTGAATGTGCCTGGTTCGCTTTCGTCGGCGTTGGCGATGACGTGTTTCTGGTCTGGCGCGCCTGGGGCTTTGCGCGTGAATTCCCACTTGAGGCCCAGGGGAAACATGGCCCCGCCGCGCCCGACGATGCCGCTGGCTTTCAGCAGGGCTATGATGTCGGCAGGCGTCAGGCTGAGGGCGCGGCGCAAATCCTGAAAGCCGCCGTGCGCTTCGTAGTCGGCCAGGCTGGTGGGGTCTATGTTGCCGGCACGGAATAACTGCAGCCGCGGTTCGCCATAAATCTTGGGTTCTGGTTCCGGGTAACGGTTGTCCAGAAAAGCAGGCACATCGGCGGGGGTTAAATTGCCGGCAGGCCGCTCCCCATTCAAGGCGCAAGGGGCGTGTTCGCACATCCCTAAGCAGGTTACATGCTCATACGTAACGGTCCCATCGGCGCTGGTTTGCCCAGGCTGTAAACCAAGTTGGGCGGCGATGGCTTCCATGATAGCGTCGCCCCCATGCAAATGGCAGGCAGGATCTTCGCAGACGCGCACGACGCGGCGGGCGGTCGGTTCATTGTAAAACATGGTG
>CAZDSN010000511.1:0-3777 GCA_964507675.1 uncultured Ardenticatenaceae bacterium
GGTAGCCAGGGAGGGGAACATCGGCGGGGTTGTCGCGCAGGGTGATGGTGTCTCCCACACGGCATTCGCGTACGGATTTCAGGCCAGTAGCAATGTAGCCAACTTCGCCTGCCGTCAATTCGGCGACAGGCTTCATCTGTGGGCCAAAGATGCCAATCTCCAATGGTTCCGCCGTCACGCCGTTAGCCATCATCAGAATCCAGTTGCGATCTTGAATACTGCCTTCGACGACGCGAATGTAGGCGATGACGCCTTTGTAGGAGTCGTAGTGGGAGTCAAAGATGAGGGCGCGAAAAGGCGCGTTGGGATCGCCTTTGGGCGGCGGCACGCGCTTTACAATAATTTCCAACACCCGATCCACATTTGTGCCCATTTTGGCGCTGACGGGGATGACGTCTTCGGCGGGAATGCCTGTCAGGTGTTCGATTTCTTCAGCCACGTCGTCGGGTAGGGCTGCCGGCAAATCAATTTTATTGACAACGGGCGCTAATTCCAGGCCGGCTTCTACCGCCAGGTAAAGATTTGCCAGCGTTTGGGCTTCGACGCCCTGCGTGGCGTCCACCACCAGAATGGCCCCCTCGCACGCCTGTAAGGCGCGGCTGACCTCGTAGGCAAAGTCAACGTGACCGGGGGTATCAATCAGGTTCATCTCGTAGGTCTGACCATCATCCGCCTGGTAGGACATGCGCACTGCGGAGGCTTTGATGGTGACCCCTTTTTCGCGTTCAATGTCCATGGTGTCCAATATCTGCGCCTGCATATCTCGATCAGAGATGGTCCCGGTGAGCTGCAGCAGACGGTCGGCCAGTGTAGATTTGCCGTGATCAATGTGAGCAATAATACAGAAGTTGCGAATTTTTGATTGGTCCATGTGTCCGATTATCAATTGACAATTGACAATTGTCAATTGCTAACGTAGCGGCTGTTCGATCAGGGCGACCTCAAGCTGCATTTCTGACTGGTTGCGGTAGAGGATCAGGGTGACGGTCTGGCCGACCTGGGTTTCTTCTTCCAGGTATTGGGCCAGGGCATCCCAGTTGGCAATGGGCTTGCCATCTATGGCAGTGATGATGTCGCCGCCAACGAGCACCCGCCGGTTGCCGACAATGATTTGCTGTTGGGCGCCGCGGATGCCGGCACGCTGCGCCGGCCCATTTTCATACAACTGCGCCACCAACACTCCCCGCTCTACTGGCAGACTCAGCGTCTGCGCCAGTTCGGTATCAATCGAGTAGCCTAGCAAACCGAGCCAGGGATGGGGATAATAGCCAAGTTCAATCAGAATGGGGATTACTCGCTTCACTGTGCTGACGGGGACGGCAAAGCCAATACCCTCCGCGTTTTGCTGCACCGCCGTATTGACGCCAATCAGCCGCCCGCGCGTATCCAACAACGGCCCACCAGAGTTGCCTGGATTGATGGCTGCGTCCGTTTGAATGACGCTGAAGAGAGTGTTATTACTGTCTGACTGCAGTGGGCGACCCAGGGCGCTTATGACGCCCACCGTCAGCGTCTGGTCCAGGCCAAAGGGGTTGCCAATGGCAATAGCCCGCTGCCCCACGCGCAAGTCAGCCGCCTCGCCTAACTCCAGCGGCGTCAGCGCCGCCGGCGGCGCGTCAATCTTGATGACCGCCAGGTCGTTGGATGGGTCTGTACCTACGATTTCTGCCGGCACTTTCGTTTGATCAGATAACGTCACTTCCACCGAACTTGCCCCTTCGATCACGTGGTAATTGGTGACAATGTGGCCTTCCTGATCAATGACAAAGCCCGAACCCGTGCCTTCGCTGGGCATGGGGCCAAAGAAAAAGGTCATCTGCACCACCTGGCTGGTGATGTGCACCACGGATGGTCCCACCCGCTGGTACAGGTTGGTGATAAGCTGCTCCTCCACATCCAACGCCTGTAAATCCTGGTCAGACAGGGGGGTGGGCGTGGCCACAATCACAAACGGGGTTTGCGTGGGCGCAAGGTCGTCTTGCTCCACAGGAACCGCCGTCTCTGCCTCACTCGATGGGGTCGTAGTGGGTTCAGATTGGAAATTACAGGCTAATGCCGGCAACAGCAGCAAAGCCGCCAGTAATATCAGAGTTCGTCGCGCTTGTTGGGTACGGCTGGTGATTAACATAGGGCAAGTATAGCTATGCCCGCGCAAAAGGTGTAGGGAAATTGGGTAAATTTGCAATTTGCCCTACAATAAGAAAATAGTTGAAGCAATGGAAAATAAGTGCTGTACCATGCCGGCAATTCTCAACGATCCCCTACAACCACACAGCCACGACCCCAATCCAGAACCGCCCGGAAGTGACGCCGCTTTCTGGCTTATCTTGCCAGACACGACTCAGGTGCGCATTACGCCCGCGCAGTTACAGACCATGCCCCGCTGCACTGTGCCCAACTGTTTTATCGTCAGCACGGGGCACGGCACATCCGGTCCGTTTACCTTTGACGGGGTAACCCTGCTGCACCTGCTGCAGCGCTATCTGCTCCCTGGTCAGCCGTGGTCGCAAGTAGAAGTAATTAGCGGGGATGGGTTTGGTACGCGCATTTGGGCGGCGGAATTGACGTCGCCGGGCATTACGCGCCCTATCCTGCTCAGCGATACAGTGGACGGCACGCCGCTGAGCCGCGAGCAGGGTCTGGTGCGTTTGATTGTGCCGGCAGAAACAGACGACGCGCTGCGCCAGATAAAATGGGTGCGTACCGTGCACGTGCGGGTTTGACTTGATGCCACGCTTGTGGATAATTGTTGGTTGCTCGCCACTTTTTACTGCTGCCCAAAATGCCTTTTTTGAACTGCCACAAATCTGGTTTCTATCACGAATGTTCCACAATTTTATACAGTATACGTAGGAGGTATTTCATGAAACGTTTCGTTATTATTTTAACGGCGCTGCTGGGTGGGCTGGTTCTTGCCGGCATGTTCGCACCCCGCACCATTGCCGCCGCTCCCGATTCACATACCGCCGGACGCCTGGCAAAGCCTTTACGCACGGACAACATGGCCCGTCCCTGTGAGCCTGATGTAACACAGCCGAACGGGGCTATTTACCGCATCTGTATGCCCAGTGAAAATGACGCGCCCTACAATGGGCAGCTTGTCGTCTGGGCGCACGGCACCGTCAACCGTGACGAGCCGATACACATCCCCGAAGACCAGCTTTGCCCTTTTGGCGAGGATTCTCCCTGCATTGACGAAATTGCCAACGCGCTCGGCTATGGCTTCGCCACCACCAGTTACCCTAAAAACGGCCTGGCTATTGTTGAAGGCATCGCGGACATTGAGTTATTGATAGAGTATTACATCGCTCAAAAAGGGACGCCTACCGAAATCTATCTGATTGGCGCATCTGAAGGCGGCATCATCACGGCCCTGATGACCGAAGATTACCCGCTTGTGCTGTCGGCTGGACTCGCCATGTGCGGGCCGATAGGGGATTTTGACAAGCAAATCAGCTACTTTGGCGACTTCCGCTTTCTTTACAATTACTTCTACCCGGGCAACTTCCCCGAAGAGGTTATTGTGCCCCACCCACTATACCTCTATGGCATGGAACACTTTGACGAACTATTCGACACCAAGTGGTGGCCTTCCATTGTCGAAGGCGGTCCTTCTAAACTGTGGGAACTCATCCACACCGCCAACATTCCGTTTGACCCGTTCAACTTTGACGAATCTATAAAACAATCTATTCGCGATTTGTTCCGCTACAATGTCTACGCCGCCAACGACGCCGCCTACACCCTGGGCAGCAGGTGGTATCCTTTGCAGCCTTA
>CAZDSN010000512.1:0-3775 GCA_964507675.1 uncultured Ardenticatenaceae bacterium
GTGTTAATATTGGAACAGGTTGACCTGGTGGAGGTGGCGCGCAACGTGCTGGCGACGATTACGGCGCTGTTGAACGACAAGCCTGTCACCTTGTTAACGGCGTTTGAGCCTGACCTGCCGCTCATTGAGGCGGACCCCATTCGCATCCGCCAGATTCTGCTCAATCTGTTGTCTAACGCCGCCAAGTTTACGGATGCCGGCACAATCCGCCTGCAAATCCAACGCGAAGACGATTTCGTGCATCTACAAATCGCGGACACGGGTAAAGGGATTGAAGAAAAACATTTCGACAAGCTGTTCCGCGAGTTTGAGCAGGTTGACGCCTCGCCTACCCGCGAAGTAGGCGGCACCGGGCTGGGATTGCCCATCACCAAGAACCTGGTCGCCTTGCACGGCGGCGAAATCTGGTTCGAAAGCGAACTGGGGCGCGGCTCTATCTTCCATGTCCGCCTGCCCATTCTCCAGGCAGTGCAGCCGGCCATCAGCGCCTGACGCCCCGCCCCAAAGAAGCAGACGACCACCTTCCCGCCTGCCCGCATCCCTTCCGCCCACAGGTAACCCATTGAACACCAATCCGTCCCCCCGCCAGTTCACCATCGTTTGTCGCGCCTGCGGCTTCGCCAAACCTTATACCCAACCTGAACCAGCCTGCGCCCGCTGTGGGCAAACGTGGCTGGACGCTGTTTACGATCTGCCTCGTATTGGCCCAACCTGGCAGGAACGGCTGCGCCAGTATGGGGCCTCCATGTGGCGCTACCGCGATTTACTGCCCATTGTGGATGATGACCACATTGTGACATTGGGCGAAGGATGGACGCCGCTGCTGCCGGCATTAAACCTGGGCCTGATGCTGGGTCATCCCCATTTGTACATTAAAGATGAACGCCAGGGGCCAACCGGCTCCTTCAAGGATCGCCAGGCGTCCATCGCTATCTCCAGCATGAAAGCTGCCGGCATTAAAGAAGCCGTGGTCGCTTCTACTGGCAATGTGGCTATCGCCTACTCCGCCTACTGTGCGCGGGCGGGTATCAAATTGTGGGCATTTGTGCCCAGTTCCATGCCCGCCGAAAAAATGCGCGAGGTGGCCCTCTACGGCACGGAAGTGATCAAAGTGACAGGCACGTATGACCAGACAAAACAGGTCGCTGCCCGCTTCGCCGCTTCCAAGAACCTGCACCTGGACCAGGGGATCAAAGGGATTGCCGCCAAAGAGGGCATGAAGACGCTGGCGTTTGAGATAGCCGAGCAGTTAAGTACACTGGAACCCAACAATGCCAGCGCCGCCCCCGCCCGCTGGCGCACGCCCGACTGGTACGTGCAGGCGGTCAGCGGTGGTCTAGGACCCGTAGGCGTCATGAAAGGGTTTGCCGAACTGCGACAAATGGGATTGGTGGACGGTCTGCCCAAACTGGCCTGTCTGCAAGTGGCGGGTTGCGCGCCCATGGTGCAGGCGTTCAAACGAGGTCAGCGCCTGCCCATTGACGTGGCGCACCCGCATACAGACATCAACGTGCTGGCTACAGGAATCCCCGGTCAGGCTTATGAGGTGCTTTTTGACCTGATCGGCCAATATGGAGGGACGTTTGAGGCCATCAGCGATGCCGCCGCTTTTCGAGCCATGCACGCGCTGGCCAAGATAGAAGGGCTGTCGGTCGAGCCGGCGACGGCGGTGGCTTTTGCGGGCGTAATTGACTTGATTCGTGCCGGCATCATCCGCCCCGAAGAAACCGTCGTCATCAACTGCTCCGGGCACACATTCCCGGTGGAAAAACACATCCTGGGCGAACACATCGGGCGAGACATGCAGCTTGACCAGGCCATGGCCCAAAGCGGGCGCGAAGAAGGTCTGCTCACAGCCCTGGAAGAACTGGACGAGCGCGTCCAGCGGATTGCCATCATCGAAGACAACCCGGACGCCAGCCGCCTGATCCGCCGCATCCTGCAAGCGCAGGGTGACTTCCTCATCGAAGAGGCGCAAGACGGTCTGGAGGGTCTGGCCTTAATCAAACGCACCCACCCCAACCTGGTCATTATGGACCTCATGATGCCCGGTCTGGACGGCTTTGACGTCATCGAATCCATGAAAGCAGACAACACCCTCAAAGATATTCCCATCATCGTCGTGACCGCCAAAGAACTCACGGCAGATGAACGGTACCGGCTCAGCGGCAAAATCGCCCGCCTGCGACCCAAAGGCTCTTTCCTGGATGTGGACCTGATCGAAGACATCCGCGAAATTCTGATATGAGCCAGCCAAAGGCGCGCGCAGCCAGGCATTAGTGGCGTATGAGCAGCACACGGCAAACCCCAGCCCGCGGCGTTATCTCTGCCCTCGCATCTCCCCTATTTCTGGGCGTTATCCCCATTCTGGCCAAGCTGGCCTTCGCCGCCGGCGCAGACGTGATGGCCGTGGTAGCGCTGCGCACGCTCATAGCCGCGGCTCTGCTCTGGGTGGCAGTCCTCCTTTTTGCCCGTCACCATATCGTCACCTCCACGCCTGCTGTCCTCAGCAGTCTGCTGGCCGGCGGCATTAACGGCGTTGGTTCCCTCTTTTTTTACATCAGCCTGAATCGCATTGACGCTTCGCTGGGCCAACTCGTCAACATCAGCTACCTCGTCTTTGTCACCCTTTTCTTGCGCCTGGCCGGGCACAAAATCTCCTGGCTGACGCTGGGGCGCGTCCTCCTGGCCGTGCTGGCTATCTACATTCTCAGTCGCGGCGGCCTCGGCCCACCCGATTGGTTGGGTGTGGGCCTGATGCTGCTGGGGGCGCTGGCCTATGCCCTCCAGTTGGTTTTAAGCCAGCGCGTGTTGTATGATGTGCCCGCGCCAACCTTTACCCTGTATGCCTTAACCGCCATGGCTGCCGTCGTCAGCCTGGCCTGGCTGTTCACACCCGCTGCCAGCCGGCACATGCCGGCAGCAAGCTGGGCGCCGGTTGCCTGGATGGGCGCAGCCACGCTATTATCCCGGTTAACGCTCTTCCTGGGCGTCAAACATTTAGGCAGCATGCAAACAGCGCTGTTGGGCATGCTAGAAGTGTTGGTGACCTTAGCCATTGCCCACACCTTGCTGGCCGAACGTCTCACCTGGCTGCAATGGCTGGGTGCCGGCATCATCCTGCTCAGCGTCCTGTTAGTGCGCTTCGAGCGGGATGTGCCCCGCTTCATTGACTGGTGGGCCGCCATCTACACCCGCCTCCGCTGGCCCCCCCATTAACCATTCACCAATTCACAAATTCACCCATTCACTATTTCTTCCCCCTTACCCATCGGAAACGCCCCATGAAAACACCTCCTCCCCCCATCCCCAACGCCTACTGGGTGCAGCCCGACCAACTCCTGGCCGGTGAATACCCCGGCGCGCTCGCCGCCGCCGAAGCTCGCCACAAAGTAGCCAGACTGCGGCAGGCAGGCATCACCTATTTTCTCGATCTGACCGAACCCGCCGAACTGGAACCCTACGCCCTCTATCTGGACGCCGCCGCTACCCACTGCCGCCTGTCCATCCCCGATTTCAGCACCCCCACGCCCGCCCACATGACCACCATCCTGGACACGCTGGACGCCGCCTTGCAGCAGGGGCGCGTCGTCTACGTCCACTGCTGGGGCGGCATTGGCCGCACCGGCACGGTCGTCGGCTGCTTCCTGGTGCGCCACGGCTGGGACCCCGCCGCCGCCCTGAGCCAAATCGCCCGCTGGCGGCAAGCCACCCCCGACGGTCACCGCCCCTCCCCTGAAACCGAAGCGCAGCGGCAGATGGTATTACGCTGGCG
>CAZDSN010000513.1:0-3769 GCA_964507675.1 uncultured Ardenticatenaceae bacterium
AGTCACCAGCCCTGATTTCCGCATGGATATTACGGGCCGGCACGACCTGGTGGAAGAAGTGTGCCGCATTTATGGCTATGACCGCATTCCCACGACGAGGATAGGGGATGCGCTGCCGCCGCAAAAAGGGAATCTGGCCCTGGAGCGGGAAGAGGCTATCAAGGACGTATTGGTGCAGCTAGGGCTGCAGGAGATCATTACCTATCGTCTGACCACAGTCGAGCGGGAGAACCGGCTGCTGCCGGCAGCGCACGGCGTGCCCCCGGATGACCGTCCCTATGTCACCCTGGCTAACCCCATCACCGTAGACCGCGTGGCCATGCGGCACAGCCTGCTGGCCTCTGCTCTGGAGGTGGCGGCGGCTAACAGCCGTTTCACCAACTATCTGGCGCTGTTTGAGTTGAGCCAGATTTATCTGGCCTCGGAAGAAGGCGTGCTGCCGGATGAACTGCGCCGTCTGGCCATTGTCATGACCGGACCGCGCCAGCCAGAGTATTGGAGTGATGGGCAGAAAATGCCGGCAGACCTCGACTTCTTCGACCTCAAGGGAAACCTGGAAAGCCTGCTGGCCCGGCTGCACATCCCCGACGCTCGCTTCGAGGCGGCGCAGCACCCCACCTGGCGGCCCGGTCGCACCGCCCGCCTCCACCTGGGAGAGCGGCAGCTTGGCTATCTGGGCGAACTACACCCGCTGGTAGTAGAAAGCTTCGACATTCGCACCACCCGCCCGGTGCTGGCTGCCGAACTGGATGTGGACTTGCTGCTCAATGCCATTCCCGCCCGTTTCACCGTTGCCGCCATTCCCAACTTCCCGCCCGTACAGGAAGACCTGGCCCTGGTGGTAGACAAAACAACGTCCGCCGCCGCCGTGGCCGCCGCCATCCAGCGCGCCGGCGGTTCCTTACTCAAAGAGGTAGCCTTATTTGACGTGTACGCCGGAGCGCAGTTACCGCCGGGCAAGAAAAGCCTGGCCTATCATTTGACCTTCCAGGCTCCCGACAAAACGCTGCAAGACAGGGATGTCAGCAAACTGCGGCAGCGCATCCTGAAGCAGTTGGAACGGGAACTGGGAGCAGTCTTGCGTTGAAAGCGATTCTACGTTGGGTTTTACACGGGCTGTTGGCCGCAGCTATCAAACTCACCATGAAGGTGACCGTCGTGGGGCGGGAAAACCTGCCCCCAGCCGGCCCGTATATCGTCATTGGCAACCACTTTAGCTGGTTTGAAGCCCCTCTGCTCGTGCGCACCCTGCCGCAGCACCCCGTCCTCTTTGGCGCCGTGGAAATTGTGCGCATTCCGGCCATGCGCTTTCTGGCCTGGCTGTTCCCCGTCATTTCCGTCTGGCGGGGACAGGTGGATCGCCAGGCGCTGCAGCAAGCCCTGGACGTGCTGCAAGCCGGCCAGGTACTGGGTATCTTCCCCGAAGGCGGCATTGACCCCGAACTACAAACGGCTATCAGCCAGGGTCATCAATATGCCCGCACCGAAGGGCAAAACACCCGCCGACCTGCCGTCTTAATCAAAGCCCACTCGGGCCCAGCTTACCTGGCTGTGACCAGCGGCGTTCCTATCCTGCCCATCGCCTACATGGGTACGGAAAATGTGCTGGACAACCTGCGTCATTTCCGCCGCACGCCGGTCACCGTGCGTATTGGTCCCCTTTTTGGCCCGTTGGCGCTGCCGGCAAACGCCCGCGGCGCAGCGCGGCGGCAGGCTTATGCCAGTCTGGCGGATGGGATGATGCGGGAAGTGGCGGCTTTAATGCCGGCATCCTACCACGGCGTCTACGCCGACCGCCCACAATCTCCTCCTTAACCACGCCCAACACGAATCTATTTTCGGTAATAAAGGTTCTCCAGAGAGAGGTTCTCCAGAGAGATCTGACAGGTCCTGGAGACCTGTCAGATTTTTAGTTACAGGTTTACATAACGCGCTTTCGTATAAGGCCTTACTTATTTGTCTCTCCCCGGAAAATCAGAGACAATATTTGCGGTTAAATGCCGGCATTGAAGGGAAAACACATGAATACCTCACACCTAAAAATACACATCTGGTCGTGGAAATGGGGTCTTGCCCTCCTGCTGCTCCTCAGTTTCATCCTGTCCCGCCCCGCATCAGCCCAGGACGAGGGGCCCCTCTTTGAAAACGTCACCCAACCTGCCGGCTTCACCGCCGTGCACCATGCCGTTTACATGATCACCGGCCAGGCCTGGGCAGACGTCAATCAAGACGGCTGGCTCGACCTCTATCTGACCGACAGCGGCGGGCCCAACAGCATGTACCTGAACAACGGCAACGGTACTTTCTCCCTGGCCCCTTACACAGGCAGCATGGCCCTATGGCTGGAACGCAGCGGCGGCGCCGTTTTTGCCGACTACGACAACGATGGCTGGCCTGACCTGTATGTGCTCAACTGGGGCCCCAATGTGCTTTTCCGCAATAACCAGGGGCAGGGCTTTACAGACATGACCGCCACGGCCGGGGTGGGCGACGAAAGCGCCGGCAAATCCGCCGCCTGGGGCGACTACGACGAAGATGGCTTTCTCGACCTCTACGTCGCTAACTGGAGTTGCTCCCCCGAATGCGGGCGTCCCCAGGAAGGCGACCGCGACCGTCTCTACCATAACAACGGCGATGGCACTTTTGCCGACGTCACCGACCTGTTGGGCGGCGGCACCCGCGGCGCGGGTTTTGCCGCCAGTTTCCTCGATTACGACAATGACGGCGACCCGGACATCTACCTGGTCAACGATGAATTCCTGAACCCCATCGGCAACAAGCTGTGGCGCAACGACGGCCCGGGCTGCGACGGCTGGTGTTTCACGGAAACGGCTGCGGCTGCCGGCGCTGAAGAGCACGTCATGGGCATGGGGCTGTCGCCCAACGACTATGACAATGACGGCGACCTGGATATGTTCTTCTCCAATGCCGGCCAGATGGTGCTGCTGCAAAACCAGGGCAACGGCAGCTTTGTGGACGTGGCGGCGGCGGCGGGGGTGGCCCTGGATCCCTCTGCGATTGGCTGGGGTTCCATCTTCTTTGATTACGACCACGACGGCTGGCGCGACCTCTACCTGGCGCTAACGGCGCATGGGGAGGCCGGCGGCGGCTATAACGCCCTGTTCCGCAACAACGGCGACGGCACGTTTTCCCAGGTGAACAACACGGGCGCCGCCGACCCTGGCGAAAGCATGGGCGTGGCCTATGCCGACTATGACAACGACGGTTGGGTGGATTTCGTGGTGGGCAACTCCAACCAGGGATACCAACTCTACCGCAACCTGGGCAGTGTGGGCGTGGAAAATAACTGGCTCTCGCTTACCCTGCACGGCTCTGACCGCATTAACCGGGACGCCGTGGGCGCGCGCGTCTACCTGACCACCAGCGACGGCCACCAACAAATGGAAGAAGTGATCAATGGCGCCAGCCTGGGCGCCGGCAGCGCTCTGACGCTGTACTTCGGCCTGGGGCAGGCCACCATCACGCAGTTAGATGTGGTCTGGCCCAACGGACTGCGGCAGCAGGTGCGCGGCCTGGTGGAAAACCGGCGGTATGAACTGTCTTACGCCGGCGCGCCCGTCTGGCTGGATGCTCCCTCCAGCGGTGATACCCCTGCCGCTGATACCGCCTCTGACAGTGCTGCTTTTACCCCCATGGCCGTCAATTCCACCGGCGGGACTCCATTTTCGCCACTCAATCTGGCCATAGCCGTTCTCCTCGGCGGCGTCCTGCTCCTCCTGCTGCGCCGCTGGCTGCGCCGCCGCGCCCG
>CAZDSN010000514.1:0-3748 GCA_964507675.1 uncultured Ardenticatenaceae bacterium
GATTGTTTTTGAAGCATGGGCGGGTGGGCAACCCGCCCTATGGAATTAACTATTTTCGAAGGAGCGTTCCTTATGAACATATCCATGACCGTAAACGGCAAAACCTATACGCGGGATGTGGAGCCGCGCACCTTGCTGGTTGACTTCTTGCGCGACTCCCTGCGCCTCACCGGTACCAATATTGGCTGCGATACCAGCCAGTGCGGCGCCTGCACCGTACACATGGACGGTCTGGCCGTGAAGTCTTGTACCGTCCTGGCGGCACAGGCAGATGGAACCAGCATCACCACCATTGAAGGGTTGGCGCAAGATGGTCAACTTCACCCCATGCAGCAAGCCTTTTGGGATAATCACGGTCTGCAATGCGGTTACTGTACACCAGGCATGATCATGGCTGCCGTCAAGCTGGTCGAAAATAACCCCAACCTGACCGAAAGCGACATCCGCCATGGACTGGAAGGCAACATCTGCCGTTGCACGGGTTACGAGAATATTGTGAAAGCCGTTCAGTCAGCCGCTGGCGTAATGGCAGGAGGTGACTAATGGGTAACTATATTGGCAAAAGCATGAAACGTGTCGAAGACCCGCGTTTCATTCAAGGAAAGGGCAAATACGTCGCCAATTTGCAGTTGGCCGATATGGCCTATCTGGCTATCAAACGCAGCCCATATGGGCACGCCCGCATTTTGAATATTGACACGAGCCGCGCCGCGGCGCTGCCGGGCGTCATTGCTGTCTATGTGGGGCAAGACCTGGTGGACGGCGGCGTCGGCGCGTTGCCCTGTGGTTGGAACGTACCCGATATCAAAGTGCCCACCCGCTACCCGTTAACCATTGACAAAGTACGTCACGTGGGGGATGGCGTGGCGGCTGTGGTCGCCGAAAACATCTACACTGCCTATGACGCGCTCGACCTGATTGAAGTCGAATACGAACCTCTGCCGGCTGTGGTGGATGCTCGCGACACCACCAACGATGGCGCGCCGCTGGTACATGACAACCTGCCCCATAACGTCAGCTACACCTGGGCGCTGGGCAATAAGGCGGAAACCGAACAGGCGCTGGCGGAAGCCGATCACGTGGTGGAATTGGACCTGATCAACCAACGGCTCATCCCTAACGCCATGGAACCGCGCGCTTGCGTGGCACAGTGGAACGACGCCATGGGCGAGATGACGGTGTGGACCACCAGCCAGAATCCGCACCCCATTCGCCTGCTGTTGAGCGCCTTCACCCTGGGTATCCCTGAAAACAAGCTGCGTGTTATTTCGCCTGACGTCGGCGGCGGCTTCGGCAGTAAGATTTTCCATTACCCTGAAGAGATCATGACGCCCTGGATCGCGCGGGCGATCAACCGCCCGGTCAAGTGGGTGAGCACGCGCACCGAAGCCATGATGACCGACTCCCAGGGGCGCGACCACGTGACGAACTGTCGCATGGGCGTGATGAACGATGGCACGCTGACGGGCGTCTATGTGAAAACCTGGTCCAACCAGGGGGCGTATATTTCCACCTTTGCCCCGTTGATTCCCACAGCGCTGTACATCACGCTGCTCTCCGGCCTGTACAAGCTGCGCGGGGTTTATGGCGAAATGTGGGGTACGATGACCAATACGGTGCCCGTGGATGCGTATCGCGGCGCCGGTCGCCCGGAAGCGAGTTACCTGATTGAGCGGCTGGTAGACCTGTGCGCGGAGACAGTGGGCATGGACCCACTAGAAATCCGGCGCAAGAATTTCATTCCCGCCGCCGATTTTCCTTACCAGACGCCGGTAGCCTTCCTTTACGACAGCGGCAATTATCATGGCTTGTTTGACAAGTTGGAAGAAATCGCCGACTACTCGGGTATGCGGGCGACGCAGGCAGCGGCGCGGGCCGAAGGGCGCGTGGTGGGCGTGGGCGTGGCGGGCTGTATCGAAGCCAGCGGGCCAGCGCCTTCAGCGGTAGCCGGGTCGCTGGGTTCAGCGGTAGGCTTCTGGGAAAGCGGCAAGGTGCGCGTCCATCCGACAGGCAAGGTGTCCGTCTTCACGGGTTCGCACACACACGGCCAGGGGCACGAAACGACTTTTGCCCAGGTGGTGGCGGATGAGCTGGGTATCGCTGTGGAAGATGTGGAGATCATTCATGGAGATACGGCCAGCGTGCCATTTGGCATGGGTACGTATGGCAGCCGCAGCGCCTCGGTTGGCGGCAGCGCTCTGGTGCGCAGCGCGGAGAAGATTCGGGAGAAAATGAAGAAAATCGCCGCCCACCAGCTTGAAGCTGCTGAAGAAGACATTGTCTTTGATCGCAGCGACGGCAAGCTCTATGTCAAGGGTTCCCCGGACAAAGCAAAGGCGTTTGGCGAGATCTCGTTTGCCGCTTACACCGCCCATAATTTGCCGGCAGGCCTGGAACCAGGACTGGAAGAAACTTCATTTTATGACCCTGCCAACTTTACCTTCCCCAACAGCGCCCACATGGCTATGGTGGAAATTGACAAAGAGACGGGTGAAGTGAAAGTGCTGAGTTATTATGCTGTGGATGATGTGGGGAAAGTGATTAACCCACTCATTGTGCGCGGCCAGATCGTCGGCGGTATTGTGCAGGGCATTGGCCAGGCCTTGTGGGAACATGGCTACTACGATGAAGCGGGGCAACTGTTGTCAGGTTCGCTGCTGGACTATGCCATGCCCCGCGCCGATGGTTTCCCTCCCTTTATCGTTGATCGGATTGAGACACCATCACCCCATAATCCCTTAGGGGTTAAAGGGGCAGGCGAGATGGGCACAATTGCCGGCACAGCCGTCATCGCCGGCGCCGTCATGGATGCGTTAAAACCATTTGGCATTCGCCACCTGGAAATGCCGTATACAGCCGAAAAAGTTTACCGGGCCATGCATGCCAGCAATGGAGGAGGTGACTGATGTACCCACCCAAGTTTGATTATCACCGCGCCCACTCAGTGGCGGAAGCAATCGCCCTGCTGGGGCAAAATAATGACGCCAAACTGTTGGCCGGTGGGCACAGTCTGCTGCCTGTCATGAAGCTGCGTCTGGCCCAACCAGACGCGCTGGTGGACATTGGTCGCCTGCCCGGCATGAAAGGCATCCAGATCGAAGGTGAGCGCATTGTGATCGGCGCGCTCACCACCCACGCTATGGTTGCGGCGGCAGAGGGGCTGCCGGCAGTCCTGACAGAAGCTGCGGGCTGGATCGGCGACCCGCAAGTGCGTAATCGTGGCACAGTCGGCGGCAACGTGGCCCATGCCGATCCTGCTTCCGACCTGCCCACGGTGTTTACCGCCCTGCATGCCCGCTTCCATCTTGCCGGCCCCAACGGGCAGCGCATGGTGGCGGCGGACGACTTCTTCCTGGATCTGTTTACTACCGCCCTGGCGGCAGACGAGGTGTTAACGGCTGTGGTCATACGCGCAGAGCAGGCTGGCACAGGCTCTGGCTATGCGAAGCTGTTTAATCCGGCTTCCCGCTACGCCATCGTTGGCGCGGCTGCCGTCGTGATGGTGGAAAATGGTCTGTGCAAAGCAGCCAGCGTGGCTGTTGGTGGCCTTACACCCCGCGCCACCCGCGCCGCCTCGGTGGAAGCCGCTCTTGTGGGCCAGCCGCTAAACGGAGACAACATTGCGGCAGCCGCCCAGGCTGTGCAAAACGATTTGAACATGGATGAGTTGCTGGGCGACATTCACGCCAGCGCCGCGTACCGGTATGAGATGGCTTCCGTCTTTGTGAAACGCGCTTTAGTCAAGGCT
>CAZDSN010000515.1:0-3746 GCA_964507675.1 uncultured Ardenticatenaceae bacterium
TATTAGTGACAAGTTAAGGGTCAGACAAAATTGTCAAGACCTGGATTTTGAATCATAACCAGCTATGCTTATGGCATGGCTGAAAAAAAGAAACCCAAAAAGAAGTCGTTGCCCCACACGCGGGCGATACAGAGAGACCGGAGCAAGCGTGCAAACAGTTTGCCGCCAGAAGAAGAAGTTGTCGCCTGGATGGAAGCCACGGTTCATCCGGCAGTGTATGCGCAATTGAGTACCTACCAGGCGATGGGCTTGCGGGCACGTATTCTGACGTTGCCAGTTATGACCGCCTTCGTCTTGGGCATGCTGTGGCGACAATTGGGGTCGGTGCGCGAGGCGGTGCGGGTGTTGCGGGAGGAAGGAATGCTGTGGGTCAGCGCGGTGGAAAAGGTAACGCCGCAGGCTGTCTTGGAACGGATGAGTACCTTGCCAGCGGTGCTGTTTTACCAGATATTGCTGGATTGTTTGCCCCGCCTGCAAGAGCGAGCACAGCAGCGGGAACGACCGCTTCCGCCAGCTATTGCCTGGGCTAAGCAGCATTTCAACCACATTTGGGCTTTTGATGGTTCGGTACTGGATGGGTTGTTGAAGAAATGTGGGTTGCTGCAAGAGGCCGACGGCCCGGTGCTGGCTGGCAAAATCGGCACAATGCTGGATGTGGTGACGCAGATGCCTGCGCACATCTGGTACGAAGAACACAGCCAGGCTCATGACCAGAGCTTCTGGCCATGGATTTTGAGCGTCGTCAGCGCTGGCTGTTTGCTGTTGGTGGATGTTGGCTTGCTCAACTTTGAG
This sequence comes from uncultured Ardenticatenaceae bacterium, assembly GCA_964507675.1. Classification (GTDB taxonomy): domain Bacteria; phylum Chloroflexota; class Anaerolineae; order Promineifilales; family Promineifilaceae; genus JAGVTM01. The sequence goes on from CAZDSN010000515.1 coordinate 793, forward strand.
GTTTTTGACCAGTTGACAGACCAAAACGTGGGCTTTATTACCCGCCCCAAAAGCAATACGCGGATGAAAGAAGTTCGTGTTTTGTCCAAGACAGCCCAAATTCATGACACCATTATCATACTGGGGTGTCCTCAGACCCAATGCCGCCATCCCATGCGTCTGGTCAAAGTCCTGTTCCGGGGTAAGTGGTATCGCTTTTTGACCAACATCCTTGACGCCGAGCGGTTGCCAGCACAATGTGTGGTAGCGCTCTATGACCAAAGGTGGCGAATTGAAGACGCCTTTAATGTCGTCAAGCGGTTGCTTGGCCTGGCTTACATTTACACCGGTTCTGTCAACGGCATTCAAATGCAAGTCTGGGCTACCTGGTTGCTTTATACCCTGCTGGTTGACTTGACGGATGCGGTCGCTGACGCCCTCAACCGACCCTTCAAGGACATTTCGTTGGAGATGGTATTTCGCGGTCTGTATCATTTTGCCCAAGCGCGACACAAAGGGAAAGCTGAAGACCCTGTCGAGTATTTCGTGCGCAAGGCCAAAGCCTTGTCCCTTATCAAGCAAAAGCGGAAGCGCGAACATCTATCCCTTATCGAGCAAATGGGCTTGACTATTCCCAGAATTGCTTAACTTGTCACCAATACCATTAATTATTCTCTTCATCACCGCGTCAGCCCGGCATTACCCAACCACCCGCACCATATCCAACCCCATCCCCTGCCGTTGCACTTCCAGGCTGGAACAGGCGCGTAAATCCCCTACCCCCACCGTCAGGCGGAAAGGAAACAATTGGGGCAGCTTGAGCAAGTCGGCTATAGGCAGTTCGGCAGCGGCGTGCGCCGCTAAGGCGCAGGTCAACAGCCAGGTTTCTAATCGGGTCTGTTCAGTCGTCAAGTGTTGAAACTGCGGCGCGTAATGATACTGTTTCGCGCCATTGACCAGGATGCCCCAATCACGTAAAGAGAAGATAATGCGGGACAAAGCCTCATTCAGCGACCCCAACTGCCCCAACTCCGCCATAGTCTGCTTTCTTACCTGACCGGCTGTCAATTCAGGTTCATAACGACTGATTTGCCCCATAATGCCGGCAACCGTATTAAAAAACGGATAAGCCAGCAGCGTCAACCCATAGTGCAGCCAGAGCCGATCCCCCGGCGCGGCTGTTTCCTGAAAAATCGCCGCCGCCTGATCATATAAACCGGGCGAGATTGCCCGACTCTTATGCCAGATGTTGAGCAAAATGTCTATCGTTTTACGGATGTTCGCGCGGCTGCTGATCTCCAGGGCGATAATGGGTTCCAGACGGGCGCGAATCACCGCCGCGTCGTCCGTTTCAGCGCAAAATGCCGCCGCCGCATCCAGCCAGACCCGTTTGATATTTCGATTAAAACCAATGCCTTTATTCATGAACAACCAGTATAGTAACCCCCTGTAGGTCAAACTGTTAGTTTGACCAGAGGCAAGCTAACAGCTTGCCCTACAGGGTGATTTCCACTAACGGAACCACCACTTCATCCAACGTCAGGCCGCCGTGAGTGACGACAACCGTATTGACCGGAGCAAAAGCCAGGCGGCGGCCGTTTCCACTACCCGCCATCAACACCCGCACCCCATCCGGCAGCAATCCATCTTGCTGCCAGCGAACGGGGGTGGGGAATTGGGCTTGCTCGGCATCGGCAGCGGCCACGTTTTCATAAATCCGCGCCCGCCTGCCGCGAGTTTGCACCAGCGCCCCTTCATCGGGCTGTCCCATGCCCTCCGCTTCCACGTGCCCATGATCGCTGGTCAGGTAAACGGCAAAGCGGCTGCGCAGCAGGCCGGCAATAACCGTTTCCAATTGCGGCGACTGCTCCTGCAACCACAGGCGCAGCGACGCCTGCGCCTCGGCTGCGCCCAGACTGGCATGATGAACGGTTTCGTCCAACCCGTTATGAATCAGGCACAACGCCTGCAAGCGCGGACTGTCCAGGGCGTCAGGCAGCGCGTGCTTGCCCAGCTTAAGGTGAGTATAGCCAATGGCGTTAGCCGGCAAATCTTGCCGCTGCCAAAACGAATCCCATTGCTTCCGTTCCTGGTTGTTGTGGTGCAGGCTGCCGGCATAATCAGCCGGACGCAGACCGCTGATCAATGCCTGGCGGGACACCGCCGTGATTGTCGGCAGTTGCGCCAGCAGCAGCTGCTCCTGCATATGCCACGCCGGGTGACGCTGCGCCCAGGCGTCGCGCACGATCAGCCAGTCGGCCAGAGACATGCCATCTAATACCAACAGGACACACCGCGTTTGGGACTCGCTGCGCCGCCGGTAGGCCAGGTAATCGGGAACATGATACAAGTGGTTCGGTAACGGCACCTTGCAGCCGCCCAACGGCGCGTAATGCTGGCGCAGCCAGACCAGAAACGCCCCATCCAGGCGCAGTTGCCACTCTTGAAACTGCGCCTGCTGCACCGCTTCCAATGAAGAGTCTGGCTGGTAGCGCAGGCGGGTCAGGCTGGCCCAGGTGTTGGCCACCGCCTGCCATTCTGACCAATGCAGCCTGTCTGGTTGGTCTGCCTGCTCTGCCAGTTGGCGCAGCAGGGCATCTGCCTGCTGCCGGGCTGCCTGGCGCGGCGAGGAGACAACGGCTACCTGCGCCCAATAGGGCAGGCGCGCCGCGTCGGTCACGGGGAGAGGGGGCAGCACGCCGCTGCGCACCAACTGCGGCAGGGTATCCTGCAGTTGGCTGCTGCCGGCAAACGACAGACGATAACGCCCGGCCATTTCCCCTAAGCGCTGCTCCTCATCCCCCTGCACAAACGCTTCCCATTCAGCCTTGACAAAGCCGGCAAAGGCATGCCGGTCGGCCAGCAAATTGGCCAGGGGCCAGTGGGCCAAGGCCGGATTGGCCGCCGCCTGCTTCTGGACAAATTCGATCAGCAGCGGCGGCAGCGGCGCCAGGTCGCTGGCGTGATACCGGTTG
>CAZDSN010000516.1:0-3721 GCA_964507675.1 uncultured Ardenticatenaceae bacterium
AACCGCTGAAAGCATCTAAGCGGGAAACTCGCCTCAAGATGAGATCCCTCATCCGTATGGAGTAAGACCGCTAGAAGACTACTAGCTTGATAGGCGACAAGTGTAAGTGCGTATATATAAAGGTACTCAGCTAAGTCGTACTAATGGTCGAGGGCTTACAATTATATGGTACGGAGAATTCGGGATTTTGGCTCGTATTAAGACTGTCCCGGTATCTTTATTCGATTGTGCTAACCTGGCTATTAAAATAGTCTTGTTTATAAAGGTCTTTTGGTGATTTGAGCGTCGAGGGTACACCCGGTCCCATCCCGAACCCGGCAGTTAAGCTCGTCAGCGCCGATGGTACTTGGGGGGCGACCCCCTGGGAGAGTAGGTCATTGCCAAAAGACCTTTTTTTGTTTTCCAGGGATCGTGCACAGGTTTGCGTTTGGGGAGATGGATGTTTTCCACAGGCTGGATGAGGTTTGAACGGACAGTATCTTCGGCGGGGCGAGGCGCTACCCTTCAATGAAACCCTATTGGCTATTGCTGCGCGATAATCGGAATTATCGCCTGTTGTGGTTGGGTTCGTTAATCAGTAATTTGGGGGATTGGTTTAACCTGATAGCCTCGGCAGCTTTGGTGTCCAGGTTAACGACGACGGGGACCGCCATCAGTTACCTTTTTCTGGCGCGCTTTTTGCCTCTTTTCCTGTTCAGCCCAATGGCCGGCGTTCTCGCAGACCGTTATCGCCGTCGCACGATTATGATTGTGACGGATTTGCTGCGAGCATTGATTGTGCTGTGCTTTTTATTGATCCGCGACCCTGCCCACGTCTGGTTGTTATATGTGTTGACTGTAAGCCAGTTTGTGATGAGCGCTTTGTTTACGCCGGCGCGATCAGCGGTGCTGGCTAATGTTGTGCAGCCTGCCGATCTGGTGACGGCGAATGCGCTGGATAGTCTGACCTGGAGCACGATGCTGGCCCTGGGCGCTATGTTAGGTGGCGTCGTGGCGGCTTTGTTTGGGGGAACAACGGCATTTGTAGTGGATGCCGGCACTTTCCTCTTATCCGCCTGGTTTATCAGCCGCATTGCCGGCATAAGCCAGAGCGACATCACGGCAGTAGCTGGTCGAGGGTGGCTGGCATTTATTGATGGCCTGCGCTACCTGCGCGGCGCTCCGTTTATCCTGGCATTAAGCCTGGTCAAAGGGGGAGGTTCGCTGGTATGGGGAGCAGTGAACGTTTTAGAAGTGAGTTTTGCGGAGCAAGTCTTTCCGCTGGGGGGCAGTAACAGCACGGCTACATTGGGCATCATCTACACGATTAGCGGCATCGGCACCGGATTAGGCCCTTTGCTTTTACGCCGCATCTTTGGCGACAATCCAATTAGAATGCGGCGGGCGATTTCCTGGGGCTTTGGTCTGTTGACACTGGGGTTGTTTGTTTTGAGCCGGGCGCCCACTTTACCTGTTTTCGTGTTTGGTACGCTTATCCGCACGGTAGGTTCTGGCACATTATGGGTCTTTTCGGCGGCCTTGCTGCAGACGTTGATCCCTGATCGGGTGCGTGGACGGGTCTTTGCTTTTGAATTTGCTTTCTTGACTATGACGCAGTCCATCTCTATCTTTTGGGCGGGCTATGCCCAGGATACGCTACACCTGGATGTGCGCCAGGTGACGGCTTTTACGGGCTGGGCGGGGGTGGTCGTGGGGGGTATGTGGCTCGTTTTTCAACTGGCCAACCAGGCGCGTCAGTTCAGGTCCAGCCATCAGAGCCAATGAGGGGCACAAAACGCACGCCGCCAAGATTTTCTGTTTTGTAATGTGTCTGATCCAGACGGGTGAGGCGCAATAACTGCTGTGAGTGGCGGCGGGAGCCAGTGGGGATAACCAACCGCCCGCCATAATCTAACTGATCACGTAACGAATCAGGTACGTGCGGCCCACTGGCGGAAACGATGATGCCCTGATAAGGAGCGTGTTCGGCCCATCCCAGCGTGCCATCCCCATGGCGCAGGTGCACGTTGCGGCAGCCCAGGCGCTTTAGCCGGTGGGCAGCATAGCGCACCAGTATAAGTTCTCGTTCAATGGTATATACGTCACGGGCAATATAGGCCAGCACCGCTGCCTCGTAGCCAGAGCCTGTCCCAATCTCCAGGACGCGGTCGGTGGGTTTGAGGTTAAGCGCCTGGATCATGTAGGCAACCACGTAAGGTTGGGAGATCGTCTGGTCTTGCGGAATGGGCAGGGGGCTGTCGTCGTAGGCGTACTGTTGGTAGGCGGCCGGCACAAATAGATGGCGGGGGACCACGCTCATGGCGTTGAGTACAGCAGTAGAGACGATGTCCCGCGCGCGCAGTTGATAATCCACCATGTTCTGTCTGTGTTGGGTCAGCCTATCTTGCCTGACGGACACGGTTCATCCCTCCTAACGCCTGTGGACAAATTATTGTCCACTCATAAGAAAATTGCAAATATAATCTGGCAATGTGTACCATTATAGTGTACAAGTGTAAATTATTATGGTAAAATATGACAAATGATGCAAATTGCCAGGAGGTCGCCGCTGATGGAACAGGCAAATCTCAGAGTTGGTCAACGTATTCGCAGCCTGCGGGAAAAGCGCCGGTTATCCTTACGTGCCTTAGCCAGATTATGCGGTCTCTCTACCAATGCTATCAGCTTGATTGAACGAGGCGAAAACTCACCGACCGTTTCTTCTCTGCATGTGTTGGCGACGGCGTTAGGCGTTTCGATTACAGATTTTTTTGACAGTAAGGGGGAGCAAGCCGTGATATTTGTCCGACCAGAGATGCGGCAGCGCTCAGAGGGTCGCGGTATTGTCCTGGAAAGTTTGGGAAGTGGTTTGCTCCAGCAGCTTCTGGCGCCTTTTCTGTTAACGGTTGCTCCTGGCGCAGGCAATATGGACCAACCGGTTCGCCATGTGGGCGAGGAGTTTGTTTACTGCCTGGCCGGGGAAATTGAATATTGCATTGAGGAACAAAAGTATAGGTTGAAAGCTGGCGACAGTTTGCTTTTTGACGCCACACTGTCCCATTGTTTTATCAACATTGGGGAAACCCCCGCGCAGCTCATTTTGATTTTTTATGCGGATGCCGGCACTTCCCTGGCACGAAGCGTTCACACAGAAGCCTCGTGAGAGCCGGTTAATGCCCCTGGTCGTCCTGATATAGTCTGAAAATGGACTGCACGGACTATAAGACAGGAGGTGAAAAATGAAATCTACTTGTCAAATCAGGCATTGTTTGTTGATAACTCTCCTGTTCCTGGCTGCCGGCTGCATCCAGACAACGACAGAACCCGCAGCGGAGCTGGCGACGGTGACCCCGGCGTTGGCCGTCACCGGGGCAACGGCAGACGTCATTGCCGCACGGGATGCGGCTCTGAACTTTTTGCGCACCAGCGCCAATGAGTGCGTCCCGCCTGAAGGGGTGCGCTGGCAAGCGGTAGAAATGGGGGCTGAAGCGCCTGCTGGCTTTGGCGTTTATCGCTTCACGGCAGAGGACTGCATCATCACAGTCTCCTATTTATTGAACAGCAGTACGGACACCTTGTACCACGTTGCTCTGGGTGATAGTGTGACCGGCTTCTGCTGGCAGGCGGTTGTTGATGCGGATGGGCATGTCGTCAAGACGGGGGCGGCGGCAGTGTCAGAGACCGATCAAGGCAACCCCTCCGCCATTTATTGTACGGAGCAAGGGTCTACATATCTGGTACA
>CAZDSN010000517.1:0-3681 GCA_964507675.1 uncultured Ardenticatenaceae bacterium
ACCGCGCTTAGCGAGGCTCTCAACCTCTTATCCACGCTATTCTGTGGTGTTACCTTAGCCGTTCAACAATTCACAAATTCACCCACTAATTATTTCTTGTCCCTGCTGTTCTTTGCCATCCAGCCAGCCGGCTATCCAGGCGCAGGCGGCAGGGATCAGGTCGGGGCGGGCGGCGTCCAGCCAGTGAATGGCCGGGTCGTCGCGGCGAAACCAGGTGTTTTGCTGGCGGGCAAAGCGGTGCGTCTCAAATTTTATCCGTTCCACGGCTGCCGGCAAAGTGCATTCCTCCGCCAGGTAGTCATAAAGCTGGCGATAACCGAGGCCGCTGAGCGCCGGCAATTTTGGCCCATACCCTGCCTGCCACAACGCTGTCGCTTCCGCCAGCAGCCCATCAGCCATCATCTTATCTATGCGCGCGTCAATGCGCTGGTACAGCCACGCCCGCTCACACGCCAGACCGATGACGGCTATGCGAAATGGGGGCGGCGATTTGCGCTGTAGTTGGGAGATGGGCTGCCCAGTCACGAAAATCACTTCCAGGGCGCGGATGACGCGGCGCAGATTACGCGGTTCCAGTTCTGCTGCCTTTGCCGGGTCCAACTGCGCCAGCCAGCGCGCCAGTTCTGGCCCACCCAGGCGGGCTAAGGCCGCCCGCAGCGCCGGCTGCGGCGGGACTTCGGGAATTCCCCACCCTTCGATCACGGCTTTCACATACTGCCCTGTGCCGCCCACTAAAATGGGTAAATGACCACGGCTATGGACAGCGGCAATCGTGGCATACGCCAGCCGCTGGTATTCGCCCAGGGTCAAGGTTTCATCCGGCTGGCAGATATCAATCAGGTGGTGGGGAATGCCGCCGCGTTCGGCTAATGATGGTTTGGCTGTGCCAATATCCAGGCCGCGATAAAGCAAACGGGAATCGGCGGAGACTATTTCGCCGGCAAACGCCTGCGCCAGGGAGATAGAGAGGGCGGTTTTGCCGGCAGCCGTCGGCCCCACCACCACCAATAAGGGCGCAGCCTGGGCATCCATCCGATCGGCTACCACTCCGAAACCGCTCCTGGCAAATGCTCGCAGCGCAGCAGCTTGCCGCGCACGTCTAGCTCCACCGCCACCACATCCACACGCCAGGGCACATCCAGATCATGCGCCAACAAGTACGCCTGGGCCACCGTCAACAGCCGCTCTGCCTTCTGCGGCGTCACCCCATCTTCGGGCGTACCCTGCCCTCGTCCCCGCCGCGTTTTCACTTCTACAAAGACCAGCATTTCGCCCTGCTGCGCCACAATATCCATTTCACCGTAGGCGCAGCGCCAGTTCCGCTGCACTAGCCGGTAGCCATGCGCTTCCAGGTAAGTCGCCGCCACGGATTCTCCCCATGCGCCCAGGCGCTTACGATCATCACTCATGGTGACGCGGGGAGGGGTGCAGCAGATGACCCAACTGCTCAATCTGCGCCTGCCAGTTGCGCTGCTTCCGCTGGCGCGGTGAATCTTGATACTGTTGGTGCATTTCCTGATAAAGCTCAAGGGTGCGCTGGACGGTGCGGCGAATGTCAAACCGCTGGCTGGCAGCCTGGGCCTGCACTCCCATCTGCCGCCTTTTAGCCTCATCGGGCAACATGCCGGCCATAGCTACCGCCAGCCCTCCCTCAGGATGCTGTGTCAGCCAGCCGCTGCTGCCGGATTCAACCGTCTCCACGATTCCGGGCGCAGCCACCGCCACCACAGGCAGCCCCGCCGCCATGGCTTCGATAACGGTCAACGGATGCACTTCGCTGACAGAAGCAGTCACAAAAACGTCGGCTGCCGCCAGATAGTTGGGGATAGCCGCATACGGGACAGCGCCGGCAAAGTGCACGGCAGCGCCAATGTCCAGTTGGTGTGCCTGCTGCTGCAGATGGGCTTTCTGCGGCCCATCGCCAATAAGCAGCAAGGAGGCCGTGGGCGACCACTCGTGAACTACGGCAAACTGGTGCAGCAACGTCCCTACATTTTTTTCTTCCGCCAGCCGGCCCACATAAACAAACACCAACCCTGTCGGGGGCAGTCCCAACTCAGCGCGGTGCAGCGGACGGGAAGGATGGCGGAATGATTCCAGGTCTATCCCATTCTCAATCACTTCAATGGGGCGGCGCACGCCAAACGCCTCCATCACCCGCTGCATACTGGCCGAGGGGGCAATGACCACATCGCACATATCCGTCAATTCCGGCCATATCTGGCGCATAATGGCATCCGCCGCCGGCTGTGGCAGGGGCGTGTACGCCTCTGTGTATAAATCGTAGCGCGTATGGTTGGTGTACACAATAGGGCATTCGCCATAACGATAAGCCAGTTCTATGCTCATCATCAAGTGATGGCAGTGCAAAATATCCATCTGGCGCAGCCGCGCCTGCGCTTCCTGGCGATAACGGAACCCCAGATAATAGCCCGTGTCTCCCAAAGGTACGCCCGGAGAGCGCACTACGTCCGGCTCATCGCCGGCAGGATCGGCCTCCCCCAGGGTGAATACCGTCACTTCGTGCCCTAAGGCCGTCAGGTGTTCCTTATAGAGGGAGACCATGCGCGTCACGCCGTTAATGACGGGCTTGTAGCAGGCGGTTACCATCCCAATACGCATTGTTTCTGTACTATTCACCGCAAAGCGCACAAAGCACGCAAAGTTAAGAAAGGGTTCGTGTCTGGAGCGTTTCTAACTTCTGCAGGGCGCTGCCCTGCATCTTGTGTGCCTTGCTGCTAATGGTATTCAGCAGAACTTCAAAAGAGTTGGCGAAGGCGTCCACCCCGTCAACCTGCAATTGCTCCGTGATCTCATCCAGGTTAATACCTAGTTCTGCCAGATTGTCCAGCGCCAACTGCGCCTGATCTATGTCCCGCTCCAGGGTATAGTCCAATTTGCCATGATCGCGGAAAGCCTCGATGGTTTGCGGCGGCATGGTGTTGACCGTTTGGGGACCGATCAGCTCGTCCACGTACATGGTATCGGGATAAGCGGGGTTCTTGGTGCTGGTGGAAGCCCACAGCAGTCGCTGCACAGGCGCGCCCGCCGCCCGCAAATGCTCAAATTCGGGGCCGTGGAAGATTTCCTTAAACCGTTTATAAACGATGCGGGAGTTGGCAATGGCCGCTTTCCCCATCAGGGCGGCGGCGGATGGATCGCCCAAAGCCGCCAGTTTTTCATCTACCGCCGTGTCTACGCGGCTGACAAAAAAAGATGCGACAGAAGCAATCCGACCAGGGTTGCCTCCGTTTTGCAGAAACTGGTTAAGGCCGTCTATATAGGCCTGGGTCACATCCAGATAATGCTGCAGGCTGAACATGAGCGTGATGTTGACGTTTATGCCCACGCCTATTAAGGTGCGAATGGCGGGAATGCCGGCAGGGGTTGCCGGCACTTTTATCATCACATTTTGCCGATCCAACGCCGCAAACAACCGCTGCGCCTCCATAATCGTGCCCACCGTGTCATGCGCCAGGTAAGGGGATACCTCCAGGCTGACGTAGCCATCCCCCCCTTGTGAACGGGCGTATAAATCGGCAAACAGATCGCAGGCCATCTGAATATCCGTAATCGCCAACGTCTCATAAATGCCTTTGGTATCCAGCCCCGCCGACACCAGTTCCGCCATCTGCTCGTCATAATCATCGCTCTGGCCTATCGCTTTCTCAAAAATCGAAG
>CAZDSN010000518.1:0-3675 GCA_964507675.1 uncultured Ardenticatenaceae bacterium
TTTCCATATAGAATTAGCCACACTTTTAACCGGGACACACTTTCTGCGACGCTGCCGCCTGGCTATTTGGGGAACCCCGCCCGCCTGGGCAGCCCGCAGCGCGCATTCCATTTTGGAGGTTTTATGAAGCGACAACAATGGCAAGCCATCGCCGCCGACCTGGTGGACGTGGCTATGGGGCGCAAGCCGGCGGACATGGTCATTTGCAATGGACGTTGGGTGAACGTCCACAGCGGCGAGATTATCCCAGGCAGCGACGTGGCCATCTACGGCGGGCGCATCGCCTACGTGGGCCCCGCCGCCGACCATGCCGTTGGCCCGCACACGCAGATTATTGAAGCGCATGGCCGTTATCTGGTACCGGGTTTGTGCGACGCGCACATGCACGTGGAAAGCGGCATGGTCACCGTGACCGAATTCGCCCGCGCCGTCATTCCCCATGGCACCACCAGTATGTTTATTGATCCCCACGAAATCGCCAACGTCTTGGGGCTGCCGGGCGTGCGCCTGATGCACGATGAAGCGGCTACGCTGCCCATCAACGTTTACGTGCAAATGCCCAGCTGCGTCCCCAGCGCGCCGGGGCTGGAGACGCCCGGCGCCGGCATTGGGCCCGCCGAAGTGGCGGAAGCGATGACCTGGCCCGGCATCATTGGCCTGGGCGAAATGATGAATTTTCCAGGCGTTTTCCTGAACGACCCCAAAATGCACGCAGAAATGGCGGCGACGATGAATGCCGGCAAGGTCATTGGCGGCCATTATGCCTCGCCAGACCTGGGTCTGCCCTTTCACGGCTACGCAGCCGGCGGCCCGGCAGACGATCACGAAGGTACGCGCCTGGAAGACGCCATCGCCCGCGTGCGCCAGGGGATGAAGGCCATGCTGCGTCTGGGGTCCGCCTGGTATGACGTAGCCAGCCAGGTCAAGGCCATTACCGAACTGGGGCTGGACAGCCGCAATTTCATTCTATGTACCGACGACAGCCACTCTGGCACGCTGGTGCATGAAGGGCACATGAACCGCGTGGTGCGCCACGCTATTGCCCAGGGATTAAAGCCCATCACGGCAATTCAAATGGCCACATTGAACACGGCTCTGCACTTTGGAGTGGAAAAGGACATTGGCAGCATCACGCCGGGCCGTTACGCGGACATCATCCTCAGCAGCGACCTGGCGGCGCTGCCCATCGAACTGGTGATCAGCGGCGGTCAGGTGGTGGCGCGGGATGGGCGGCTGGCGGTGGATATGCCGCCTTACGATTACCCCTCCTTCGCCAAAGGCACAGTTAAACTGGGCAAATCGCTGGCGGCGGCTGATTTTGATGTGCCTGCGCCCGCTGGATCTGCCCAGGTAACGGCGCGCATCATTGGCGTCGTCGAAAACCAGGCGCCCACCCGCGCCTTACAGCGCACGCTGCCCACCGCCAATGGCCTGGCGCAAATGGACGCAGCGCAAGACGTGTGCCAGATTGCCCTGGTGGAACGACACCGGGGAACGGGTGGCGTCACCAACGGTTTTGTGCATGGTTTTGGTTTTAACGTCCCTTGCGCCGTGGCTACAACAGTGGCTCACGACAGCCACCACATGATTGTGGTGGGCACGGACAAAGCGGACATGGCCCGCGCCGCCAACCGGCTGGGCCAAGTGGGCGGCGGCGTGGTAGTCTATCGCCAGGGGCCGGAGATTGCCCTGGTGGAACTGCCTATTGCCGGCCTGATGTCCGACGAACGCGCCGAAGTGGTGGCGGACAAGGCGGCAAACATGGTCAAAGCGATGCAGGCGTGCGGCTGCCATTTGAATAACGCCTATATGCAGCTTAGTTTGCTGGCGCTGGTGGTTATTCCTGAACTACGTATCTCCGACCTGGGGCTGGTGGATGTGACGAAATTTGCATTTGTCCCGTTGATTGTAGACGCTCCTGAAACCGTGTAATTTACCCTGCTGACGTAACTTCTCAATATTTCGGGGGAAACGCTGCCTGAGCTTGTCGAAGGCCGTTGGTTTCAACAGGCTCAACCAACTTTGCCGCACTTTATTGAGAAGATACTCACCTACAACCAGAAAGATTTTCGCGGAGCAGAACAATTCGGCATTACGGTGTTTACCCCACAACGCTTCTTGCAGGAGATCGGAGAGCTGTCATGAGTACCTTAAGTTTGCGCTTACCAGAGTCGCTGCATAATATGGCGCGTGAGTTGGCGAAAGAAGAAAACATTTCGATCAATCAATTGATAACCCTGGCATTGGCCGAGAAAATATCAGCGCTGATGACGGAGCAGTACTTTGCCGAACGCGCCAGGGGGAGCAGCCGGGACAAGTTCGAGCGCGCCATGGCCAAAGTTGCTGTCGTTGAACCAGCGACATATGACCGGTTGCCAGAATTAGAAAATCCTTAAGGCTATCTTTAAAGCGAACGTCAATGAACGAATTTCACCCTCAAACCATTATCGAACCGTTCCGTATCCGGTCGGTGGAGCCAATTCGCTTTACCACGTTGGCCGAGCGAACGGAAAAACTGCGCCGCGCCGGCTACAACCCGTTCCAACTGCACGCGGAAGATGTCTTGATTGACCTGTTGACCGACAGCGGCACAGGCGCCATGTCCTCGCGGCAGTGGGCCGGCATGATCGCCAGCGATGAATCCTATGCGGGGTCGGCCTCCTTTTACCGCTTTGAAGCCGCCGTGCAGGACATTATGGGTTTTGCGCACGTGATCCCGACACACCAGGGGCGCGCCGCCGAACATATTTTGTTCAGCATCATTGCCCGTCCAGGGGACGTTATCCCGAACAATACCCATTTTGACACCACCCGCGCCCATGTGGAACATGCCGGCGCGGAAGCGCGCGACCTGGTGATGGCGGGCGGGCAGCACCCGCGCCTGATCCATCCATTCAAGGGGAATATGGATCTGGAGGCGCTGGCGGAAACGATCAAAGAGGTAGGCGCGGCGCGTATTCCTGCCATTATGCTCACTGTGACTAATAACTCTGGCGGGGGGCAGCCCGTCAGTATGGCCAATGTGCGCGCCGTCAGCGAGATTGCCCACACCCATGGCATTCCTTTGATCATTGACGCCTGCCGCTTTGCCGAAAACGCCTGGTTCATCAAAACCCGCGAAAAGGGGTATGCGGAGAAGACGCCGCGCGAAATCGCCCGTGAAATGTTCAGCTACGCTGATGGCTGCACCATGAGCGCCAAGAAGGATGGCATGGCTAACATTGGCGGCTTCCTGGCCTTAAATGATGGCGAACTGGCGACCCGCTGTCGCAGCCTGGAGATTCTAACCGAAGGGTTTCCCACCTATGGCGGCATGGCGGGCTATGACATGGAAGCGATTGCCCAGGGATTGTATGAAGCCCTGGACGAAGGGTATCTGCATTACCGCATTCGTTCGATTGCCTACCTGGGGCAGAAATTGATGTCGGCGGGCGTGCCCATCGTGCAGCCGACAGGCGGGCACGCGGTATACCTGGATGCGCGGGAGATGCTGCCGCATATTCCGCCACTGCAATACCCGGCCTGGTCGCTAAACAATGCGCTTTATCTGTTGGGCGGGGTGCGGGGGGTGGAGATTGGCAGTGTGATGTTTGGCTTGCAGCCCGATGGCACGGAACGACCCGCGGCTATGGAACTGGTGCGGCTGGCGTTCCCCAGGCGGGTGTACACGCAAAG
>CAZDSN010000519.1:0-3672 GCA_964507675.1 uncultured Ardenticatenaceae bacterium
TTTGATCTCGCTCGCAACCTAGATACGGCTGAACGCCTGGCGCATCAAGCTGCCCGTGCGCACGGGTTGGTGGCGCGGCTTAGGCTTGCTGGCAAACATATTCGCCCTGGAAAGTTTTATGGATGAGTTGGCTTATGCTGCCGGCAGCGACCCCCTGCAATTCCGCCTCGACCACCTGGGCGATGACCCCCTAAGCCAGCGCGCTCGCGCTGCCTTGCAGCTTGCCGCCGGCAAAGCGGGCTGGGGAACGCCGCCGCCTGCCGGGCGCGCCCGCGGCATTGCCTGGAGCGTAGACGTAGGGACGGTGGTAGCCCAGGTGGCCGAACTGTCATTCGACCGCGCCAACGGCAAAATTCGTGTCGAGCGCGTCGTCGCCGCCATGGATCCCGGTCTTGTCGTCAACCCCAACGGCGCAGCCGCGCAGGTAGAAGGTTCTATCATCATGGGCATTAGCTCCACCCTCATCGAAGAAATGACCGTCAAGGATGGCGTTATCGAACCCGCCAACTTTGATCGCTACCCCCTGCTGACCATCGCCGACTCGCCCGCCATCGAAGTGCATCTGCTGGAATCAGACGGCGTGCCTCGCGGCGTAGGCGAGCCGCCGCTCGGTCCCGTCGCCGCCGCCATCGGCAACGCTTTCTTCGCCTTAACTGGCGTCCGCCTCCGCCGCCTCCCGTTCACTCCAGAGCGCGTCCTGGCGGCGCTGTAAATGTTCACCGGTGACAAGACGGTCTAATTGACAACCTTTCCTGTCTCTGATACATTGTTGTAGACTTAAATGTAGACACCGCATGAATGGAAAGGTAGTTCTATGATTACAACCACAACCACTATTCGCGTTTCCACACACACCCATAATTTGCTGCGGGAGTTAGCCCAACGTTCAGGCATGTCCATGCAATCAGTTCTGGAACACGCTTTGGAGCAATACCGTCGCCAACAGTTCATAGAGATTGCCAATGCGGCATATGCCGCCCTGCGCGCAGATGCAGACGCATGGGACGATTTGGAACGTGAGCGACTGGATTGGGATCAAACATTGGCTGATGGTTTGGAGAGTATGTAAATGCCGCTTATGCCGAATCGTGGTGAAATCTGGCTGGCTGATCTCAACCCCATTCGCGGTCATGAACAGGCAGGCGCGCGACCCGTCCTCATCATCTCCACCAATCTGTTTAATCAGGGGCCAGCAGGGCTGGTGTTTGTCCTGCCACTAACGCGCACCAATCGGCGCATCCCGCTTCATGTGCCTATAGATCCCCCCGAAGGGGGCGTAGCGGCGCGGAGCTACATTTTATGTGATGCGATTCGCCCCATTAGCAAAGATCGTCTGGGGCAGCGCCCGTGGGGGAGTGTCTCCACAGAGACGTTGCATAAAATTGAGGACAATTTGCGCATCTTGATGGAATTGTGAATAGTTTCCCAGTTGCCAGATGGATATAATGACCCCCAAAAACGAGACCACGAGCTAATATCGGACGGCTCAATAGTTGAGCCGTTTCTATCCATACTCCTATTTACTCATTAGCAGCGCTATTTCTTGCTCGCTCATGTGAACAGTTTACCACAATTAAAAGCAGTGTAGGACAGACCTTCAGCCTGCCTGCGCCGGCTGGAAGCCTGTCCTACAAGATTCGATGACGAACCAGACGGGTGGCAAACAGTCGCTGGCAATCAAACGACGATGTTCACCAGCCGCCCTGGAATGACGATGACTTTACGGGGTGGGTTGCCGTTCAGCCACTCTTGCACCCGCGGCGAAGCCAGGGCGGCGGCTTGGGCGTCTTCTTCGCTGATGCCGGCATCCACCTCGATTTTATCCCGCACTTTGCCATTCACCTGCACCGCTAGCGTAATCAACTCATCCCGCGCCAGGTCGGCGTCCCAGGTGGGCCAGGCTTGCTGATGAATGCTATACGGATGCCCGCGCTGCGCCCACAGTTCTTCGGTCATATGCGGCGCAATAGGCGCCAGCAGCAGCAGCATGTTGTGGATCGCCTCCGTCCAGCTTGCCGCCGTCACGTTGGCTGCTTTAACCGCCTGTTCCATAGTGTTGCGCAGTTCCATCAGCGCGGCTACCGCCGTGTTAAAGGAAAAGCTTTCCAGGTCATCGCTCACCTTGCGAATGGTCTGGTGTGTCTTGCGTCGCAGGGCGCGATCCGCGTCAGCGTCTATTTGTGCGGCTTGGTAGTCGTGTTGTGCCAGGGTCCACACGTCGTTCAGGAAGCGTTGGGGGCCTTTGATGCCGGCATAACTCCACGGCCCACCCTGATCCCACTTGGCAAAGAACATCAAATAAGTGCGTACTGTATCCGCGCCGTACTTCGTCACCAGTTCATCAGGCGCGATCACGTTTCCGCGCGATTTGGACATCTTATCATTGTCGTCGCCCAGCACCATTCCCTGGTTGTACAGCGCCAGCATCGGCTCATCAAAATCCACCAGTCCCATATCCCGCATGGCTTTGGTGAAGAAGCGGGTGTAGATCAGGTGCATGGTCGCGTGTTCAATGCCGCCCGTGTATTGGTCCACAGGCATCCAGTAAGCCGCCTCCGCCGGGTCAAAGGGACCGTCGTCATACTTCGGACTCAGGTAGCGGTAGTGATACCAGGAAGAACACATGAACGTGTCCAGCGTATCCGTTTCTCGCTGCGCTGGCTGCCCACAGATGGGGCAGGTGGTGTGCAGGAACCCCGCATGGAACCGCAGCGGACTTTCGCCCGTGGGCATGAACGCCACATCGGTGGGCAGTTCCACAGGCAGTTCGGCGTCGGGTACAGGCACGGGCCCATGTTCCGGGCAGTAAACGACCGGGATAGGTGCGCCCCAATACCGCTGCCGGCTGATCAGCCAGTCGCGCAGGCGATAGTTAACGGCAAACTTGCCCGTTCCCTGCTCCTCCAGCCAGGCGGTCACGCGGGCGACTGCGCCCGCTGCCGGCGTGCCGCTAAACGGTCCCGAATTGACCAGCATGCCCTCTGTTTTTGACGCATACGCCTCCGTCAGCGGCCCGTCCTCATCGCTGCGACCCGGCATACGGATCACTTCCACAATGGGCAGATCGTATCGGGTGGCGAAGGCAAAGTCCCGTTCGTCATGGGCCGGCACGGCCATAATGGCGCCAAAGCCATAACCCATCAGAACGTAATCCGCTATCCAGATAGGAATGCGCGCCCGGTTGACCGGATTGATGGCATATGCGCCTGTGAAGACGCCGGTTTTTTCCCGTTTGGCAGATTCGCGCTCAATTTCTGTCATGCGGCTGGCCTGTTCACGATACGCCTGTACAGCTGCCGCTTGCGCGGGCGTGGTGATTTTGTCCACCAGCGGATGCTCAGGAGCCAGCACCATGAAGGTAGCCCCCCACAGCGTGTCGGGACGAGTGGTGAAGATGGGGATTTCGTCTTCAAACTCGGTGGTGAAGATGACCTCGGCGCCTTCGGAGCGGCCAATCCAGTTTGTCTGCATGGTCTTCACCCTTTCGGGCCAGTTGATGCCGTCGAAGTTTAGCAGTTCCTCGGCGTAACGGGTGGTTCTGAAGAACCACTGCTCCATTTCCTTCTTAGTGACAGGCGTGCCGCAGCGTTCGCAGTGACGATCTTCGCCCCACACCTGTTCGCGGGCCAGAGTTGTGTTACAGGTAGGGCAGAAGTCAACGGCGGCCAGGGC
>CAZDSN010000520.1:0-3655 GCA_964507675.1 uncultured Ardenticatenaceae bacterium
TCAATCTCCTTACTTTTTATCGTGTTTTGACGTAACTGCTCGTCTTATCTGGTCGTGGCGGCATTCTTGCTGCGCCACCAGACGAAGCCCGGTAGATACCTTTTCAGATAGCAGTGCGGCTGAGCAGTTGCGGTTTGAAAAAGGTTAACTGCAATGGATTAAGGTTGTAATACACATCACCTCCTTAGGGAAGGAAAGGATAAGGCTGGCAACCATTGCCGGCAGCAGACCGCTGCCAGTAACAGCCCTCAGGGCAGATCAGTTATGTTCACCAGGGCGGCTCGTTGTCCCACGGACAACGAGTTCTGTCGCCAATTGAATGTGGATAGGGGTTAATGGCGGCTGCTCAATGATAGAGAGGAGCAGTTGTACACCTTCAACCCCTGTCATGAATAGGGGTTGGCGAATGGTGGTAAGGTTCAGATATTCGGCAATTTCGATGTCGTCGTAGCCAATGATAGACAGGTCTTGGGGCACGCGACAGCCCACGCTTTCCGCTGCCTGCATGACGCCAATAGCCTGGGTATCGCTGGCGGCAAAAATGGCTGTGGGGGGAAGGGGCAGGGTGAGCAAGCGTTCGGCCATTTCCTGGGCCTGGGCGCGGCCATGGTCGCCTTGCTGCCGGTAGGCAGGGTTGTAAGGAATGCCGGCCTCTTCGAGAGCCTGACGATACCCTTCATAACGCCGCCGGCTGGCCGTAAAATCAAAAGGGTTCTCCACGAAGTCGCTGATATAAGCAACGCGACTGTGCCCCTGGGAAATTAAGTGCCTGGTGGCGGTGTAACCGCCGGTGACATCATCAATCATGACACAGTTCAAATGGGGATGGAAAGCATCCACCAACAGTGTGGGCACACCTGAGGCAACGAACCGGCGGGCATCTTCATCCGTAGGCGACAGGGCCATAATTAGCAGCCCATCTACACGTTCCCGCCGCGGTACCTCCCGAAAATAGGCATTCCGTCTTTCTACGGTCTCTACGTTGTACAACACCAGGTCATAGTCGCTGTTTACCAGGGCATACTCGATGCCACGTAAACGTTCCACAAAGGCCGGACGCGTGAAAAATGGAACAATGGCGCCTATCGTCATGGTTTTGCCCAGCGAGAGACGGCGGGCAAGCGGGTTCGGCGTAAAGTCTAATTCTTGAATGGCGGACAATACTTTGCGCCGGGTAGCCTGGCTGACAGAGGGGCTGTCGTTTAAGACGCGGGAAACAGTGCCCACCCCAACGCCAGCCTGTCTGGCAACGTCACGAATGGTAGGAGAGGCCACGGCAACTGCTCGTAAAATTTCAAGGGCGGAGATTGGCTTGATCCTGGAGACCGAACCAATCTAATAAGAGTAGGGCGTAATTTGGGGGCTAATACACCCAAATGGAACCGGTTCCAACTGTGCATAATATACAAGAAATCATCCCTATCTGTCAAGAGGTAAGTGTGGGGTTCTGATGTTTGAGGGCTGGCAGACTTCTGTAATCTGCCAATCTCTTTGCCGTTATATCCAGGTTGGTTCCTGGTAGCGTCCAAACACCTGGCGGAAAACGTCGGTGATTTCGCCCAGAGTGGCGTAGGCGCGCACCGCATCTAGAATGAAGGGCATGGTGTTAGCACTGCTGCCGGCAGCGGCGCGCAGCGCCGCCAGGGCCGTTCCTACCTGTTCGTTGTCGCGCTCCAGCCGCAACTGCTGTAAGCGGGCGGCCTGCCGCTGGTATCCTTTGGGATCCATTTGCAACAGGGGAATGCGCAGTGTTTCATCCGGGTCAGCGAAGTTATTAACACCAACGATGGTGCGCTGTTTTTCATCTATTTCCCGCTGGTATTGATAGGCGGCGTTGGCAATTTCGCTCTGGTAGAAGCCTTTGTCAATGGCCGGCAACACCCCCCCCAACGCTTCCACCCGCTGCCAGTAATCGTATACCTGCTGCTCAATCTTGTTTGTTTCATGCTCCACAAAAAACGAACCGGCCAGCGGATCAATAGTGTTTGATACGCCGCTTTCCTCAGCAATGATTTGCTGTGTGCGCATGGCAATGGTCACCGCATGTTCGCTGGGCAAAGCCAGCGCCTCATCCATGCTGTTGGTGTGCAGGCTTTGCGTGCCGCCAATCACCGCCGCCAGCGCCTGGATCGCCACGCGCACAATGTTATTTTCCGGCTGCTGCGCCGTCAGCGAGACGCCTGCCGTTTGGGTGTGAAAGCGACACAGCCAGGAGCGTGGACTTTTGGCTGCAAACGTCTGCCGCATCTCCCGCGCCCAAATACGGCGCGCGGCGCGGAATTTGGCAATCTCCTCAAAAAAGTCATTGTGACAGTTGAAGAAAAGACTGAGGCGAGGGGCAAAGTCGTCAATGTCCAGCCCTCGCGCCAGGCACCAGCGCACATACTCCAGGCCATTGCCCAACGTGAAGGCCAGTTCCTGGGCGGCAGTGGAGCCTGCCTCGCGGATGTGATAACCACTAATAGACACGGTATTCCACTGTGGCAGATGTTGAGAACCAAACTCAATCGTGTCTACCACCAGGCGCATAGATGGTTCGGGTGGGAAGATGTACTCTTTTTGGGCGATATACTCTTTGAGAATGTCGTTTTGCAGCGTGCCCCGCAGTTTCTCCATGGGCACGCCTTGCTTTTCGGCAGTGGCGATGTACATGGCCCAGATGATGGCTGCCGGACTGTTAATCGTCATACTGGAGCTGACCTGGTCCAGGGGAATGCCGTCCAGCAGTAGTTCCATATCTTTCAGGCTGCTGACAGCCACACCGCACGTGCCAAACTCCCCCAGGGCTTCTGGCGAATCTGTGTCATACCCCATGAGGGTGGGCAGGTCAAAGGCAATGGAGAGACCCATGTTGCCCTGTTCCAGCAAATATTTGAAGCGGGCGTTTGTCTCTTCGGCTGTGCCAAAGCCGGCAAACATGCGCATAGTCCACAGTTTGCCGCGGTGCATGGTGGCATGAACGCCCCGCGTATAGGGATACTCGCCAGGGAAATTAAGGTCTCGCTGGTAATCCAGGTCCGGCACATCCAGCGGCGTGTAGAGACGCCTGATAGGTTCGCTGGAAGTGGTCATAAACTGCTCCTGGCGTTCAGGCAGCCGGGCTAATGTCTGCTGCAGCGAGATTTCCTCCCACTTATCCATATTGTGGGCCAGTTCTGCCAGCTTCTGCTTGTCATACATATTACGCGCTCCTTCAGGAAATAGGGATCAATGGCCGGTGGACAGTGGTCGGAAACTGTACCCAGCCACGTGGCATCCATTACAAAGGGAACTTTTGATTATTTGTGTCGAAGATTCTGGATACTGCTGCCGCAGATTATACAGCAGCTTAGGGAATTGGTAAGGCGTTTGTTTCCGCCTTGCTGCCGTAGTCTATTCGTAGTGACAGGGTAGTTGCGGTTCACAGAGGCATTGGCTAGAATGCACACTCTATGTATTTGCCACACCCCTGCCACCTTATTGGATACAATGAGCCAGGTGTTACCATTGATTGAACCTGACGAAGCCCATTTGCCAATCGAAACGAGCGAGACGCACCTGCCCGACGTAGAAGCGCCTATCAGCCGGAACCGGGGCGTTATCCGCGCTGCCGGCATTCTAGCGATAGGGAATGTGGCCAGCCGGGTATTAGGCCTGGCGCGGGAGATGGTCAAGG
>CAZDSN010000521.1:0-3648 GCA_964507675.1 uncultured Ardenticatenaceae bacterium
ACAGAAGTTCAACTTCTCAGAGAAGTTGAACTTCTACAATCGGCTCATATAGGTTCGTTAAATCAGCAGAGTTTGGCGAGATCGGATCGGGGCTGCCTCTCTCTTTAGTTTTGGCATTGTTGTATTCTCTCCTGGAAACCAAGTTTTAATCCAGAGACTCTTTTGCTGCCTGCTTTGCCAGTAAAAATTCTTGCCAGGCCTTGTTGAAGACAGCAATGTGTCCTGGTTCAGCGATTCCAATGACGACATCGGCCCATTTTTTGTGTTCGTCGGACTTACGCCTTGATAGTTTATGAACGATGTTTTGCATGTCCGGAACACGAGCAAGATCGCCAATGAGATCTTCCCGGTACTGCTGGTCAATGAGCCACTCCTGGAATCTCAGAATCATCTTTAGCTTCCAGTAATTACGAACCGCCCTTTATGCTGCCGCAGGGTAACAGTTTTGGCCTCACTATCCAGTTTGCGCGCAATTTCCCAACCGGTGGCGCCGTTTTTAAGAAAGATATCATACGGCATTGGCTCGGTCAGCAAGATACGAATCTCACCAGGGCCAGCCACACAGGTGCTGACAAGCGTGCGTCCCGTAAATATTTGCGCCTGTACCCTTATTTCTGCCTCGTTGTGGAATGTTATCTCTGTCTCTGTCATCTTTCCTTCCTTCTGCTTACGACGCCAAAGCAAACACGCGCCCGCGTGATGCGCTTGCACCACCAGATAAGCTGCTGCCGCTTACAAACGGCATTGGCCCTAAACTAATTTACAACCAACGCTTTCCAGCGACATCGGTCAGTCAGAGGATAGTTGTCTCCCCCACTTGGGGGATAAATGAAAGGAAGAGGGAAGAAGGAAGAAGGAAGAAGGGGGAAGGGCTGACTTCTGGCGAAGCCGCTTGCAAAACCAGGGCGTTATTTCCGCTGTGTTATGCTTTGGCTAAAGCCTCGACTGCGGAAACTTATTTTGGTTAAAGCCTCCACGGCGGAAACTGATTTCTGGACACTCGCTGAGGGCCCATCCACAAATTAGTTCCCGTTCTTGTGTGCCTGGGGCAGCATTTGTGGATGGGCTGACAAGTGACCGGGTTCCGTGAAAAACGGAAGTTATTCTTAGACGGTCACTTAGTCAACGAGGTGGTAGCGCACAGCCAGCGCGACGGCTTCCGTGCGGCTGGTGACGCCTAACTTGGCCAGAACGTGGCTGACATGGGATTTGATGGTGGCGGGACTGACGACCAGCTTCTCAGCGATCTCGGTGTTATTCAACCCTTCGACCATTAAGGCCAGCACGGCACGCTCGCGTTCCGTTAAGTCGTGGCCGGGCAGTGGCGGCTGGGCAGCGGCCTGGACTAGCGCCTGGGCGGCCTCTGGCGAGAGTGTAACGCGACCGGCGCGCGCCGCACGGATAGCCTGGGCCAGTTGATCGGCCGACACATCTTTGAGTAGATAGCCAATGGCCCCGGCTTGCAGCGCATTCTGCACCAACTTCTCATCTTTGAAACTGGTCAGCGCAATCACCTGCACCAGGGGAAAGCGCTGGCGAATAGCGCGCGTGGCGGTCACGCCGTCCACATCTGGCATGACCAGGTCCATCAGCACGACGTCAGGCCGGATGCGAGCGCAGAGTTGGATGGCCGCGTCGCCGTCAGCGGCCTCGCCAACCAGTTCCAGGTCATCAAAAGCCTTCAAGAAGGTTGCCAGTCCACGGCGCACCATGGTATGGTCATCAACAAGCATCACGCGAATAGAATGGGAAAGCGTCATAGGGCCTTCTATTCCGGGTCTTCTGTCCACCGGATAACAATTTCGGCGCCGTGACCCGGCTGGCTGGCGACGGACAGCGTTGCGCCAATGGCTTCGGCGCGCTCGCGCATGATGCTTAGGCCATAGTGACCGGATGGTATGCGCGCTGGATCAAAACCGCGGCCATCGTCGCGGATCTGTAACTCTATTGTGCCGGCATCATATTGTAGATTGATCTCGACCTGGCTGGCCCGGGCATGTTTGGCGATGTTGTTCAGTCCTTCCTGACACAAGCGGTAAAGCGCCACCTGTACATCGGCGGGCAAAGTCCCTTGCTCCTGCAAGGCGCCCTGGCCCGCCACGGTCACGATGACCGGGATACCTGTCCGGCCCGTGAATGCGTCACCCAACTGGCCCATCAAGTCGCCCAATTCGATGTCAATCAAAACCGTAGGGCGCAGTTCAGCCAGCAAGCCGCGCATCTCAGCCATGGCGCCGCGTGTCAACCGGCGCAGGTCTTCCAGCGACCGCCGCCCCTCATCGGGGTTTCGCTCCCACAGACGTGGCAAAACTTCGGCGATCAGGCTGGCGGAAAAGAGCGACTGGTTGACCGCATCGTGCAGGTACCGCGTCAGGCGTTGGCGTTCCTGCAACATAGCCAGCTTTTGCGCCTGTTCGTACAACTGTGCATTGACCATGGCAATGGCCGCCTGGTTGGCCATCGTCAGGGCCAGGTTAGCGTGGTGGACTGTGAAGGTGTCTGTTTCCACGTGGGCAATGCCTATACCGCCGATGACCTGGCCCTTTACGACCAGGGGAACCCACATCCATGATTGTACGCCCTCTAACAACACGGCGGCCTGAGTGGTCAGGAGCAACCGTAGAAACTGCGCCGCCGGGTCAGCGCTCCACACATTGGCGATTCGCTGTGGCCGGTGTCCATTCAACAACGCCACCAGACTCTGCGGACCGTCTAGTTGGATACTGAAAGGCATAGCCTCTTCCAGCCGCTGCGGGCCGCGCACAGCCAAAGCGACCAGGGTCAACTCTTCCAAGGCAAAAAGGGTGGCGTGGGTATACTCAATAATCACTCGCAACTGGTCGAGAATTAAGCCCGGCTTGAGCTCCAGGCTGGCGGCCAACGTTTGTGAAATCTCCAGCAGAGTGGACTGCTCGCGTATGCGAGCCTCCATCTGCGATTGGCGCTCCTGGTTGTGCGCCTGCAGCGCAATGAGAGCTTCCTGAAAATATTCCAGCAGCAGATGTTCCTCAGAATCGGTGGGCCAGCGCTGCAGAGAAATGACAGGAGGCGCGTCTGGCGTAAGCGTCATTTGCTGGAACAGACTGGATAACAGCGCGTAAAAATTGGATGAAAGCGGCATAAGGTTAGCGTAACGAATGGTTATGCGCCGTGTATCAGGGAATAGATCCGCCTGGTTCAACAGTTGCTATAAGCAACTCGTTCACAGCGCAGGAAAGATGACATCGGTTTATGCGGGTAGGCTCTTCACTACAGCGCCTTTTGCTTCCTGAATGAGCAACTGCTTCAATTGCCACAACCGTTCCGTCAAGGAAACGTGGTAGATGTGTGGGTACACAATACGCTGCACACCTGGGTCGAGCCGATCCAGGTCAGTCTGGCGTCGCTCACGCAGGTCGGCAATAGGCGGCGGATCATAGGCCATCTGGCCCTGGCGATAGACCGTCAGCAGCAACGGTTCGATTTGGGAAATAGTTGACTGCGGCAGCGCGCGGTACTTGTTATGTTCAATCGGGTGGCGCAAAATCAACGGATCCAGCGCGCGCAGATCTTCGTCCGCCAGGGCAAGCACGTCGGCTGTAGCCTGCTGCCGTTGATCATAAATGCGCCAGACGCGCTTGTTCCCCGGATTGGGGGTTTTGGCGGGCG
>CAZDSN010000522.1:0-3646 GCA_964507675.1 uncultured Ardenticatenaceae bacterium
GTTGGACCCGGAAATGATCAAGGAAGTGCTGGACGTGATGCGCGACCTGGCGCGGGCGGGTTATACCATTCTGGCAGTGACGCACGAGATGGGTTTTGCCCGTGAAGTGGCCGAGCGTGTTATTTTCATGGATGCCGGCCAGATTGTGGAACAAAACACGCCTGAAGCGTTTTTCAAAAATCCCATCCACGAACGGACAAAACTGTTTCTATCGCAGATTTTGCATCATTGATACGCGCGGTTTCAAGCCCGTTTCACCGTTACTCTGGTGGGCTGAGGCGTTGGAACCAGGGGGTGCGGGCGGGTGCCGGCAGTGCATCAGGGCCTTGCAATTGCTCCCAGGTAATCCAGGTTTCTTCGCCAATGAGGATAGGGCGGGCCAGGGGGAAGGCGGCGGACATGGCTTGCCCAAGCTGGCCGGGCAGTCGCCGCCAGAAGAGGGTTTGCTCGGCGACAGAAGGGCGAGCGG
The DNA here is from genome assembly GCA_964507675.1 of uncultured Ardenticatenaceae bacterium. Taxonomy (GTDB): domain Bacteria; phylum Chloroflexota; class Anaerolineae; order Promineifilales; family Promineifilaceae; genus JAGVTM01. The sequence continues at coordinate 470 of CAZDSN010000522.1, forward strand.
GAATGGCGCGTACTTGGTCAGGGGAGGCGTGGCTCAGGTAGCGTAGCCACTCCCACATCAAGCGGGGATAGGCTGAGGTCTGGCTGATAATGGAGCCAGAGACGTGCAGGGGGGTAATGCCGGCATTGCTTCCCCCGGCCTCCATCTGCGCCGCAGACACGGGAAATGGGACCACCCCCAACGATAAGCGGGACAACCCCGTCTCATAATCCACCGGTGAACTTACCCACATGGCTGTTTGCTGCAGCGTCAGCCAGCGCAGCCCCGCCAGTTCTCGCGCGGTCTCATCCAGCCGGCTCACATCCGGCAGCGTCACGCCTGCATTTTGCCCATACCACGCCAATGCCGCGCCCAGTCGCTCCGGCCCCAGCCTGGGTAGGCACGGGCCGGCGACGCAGCCGCTGTCCCAGCTAAAACCGTAGCTCCATGCCAGGTCTGCGGAGACGTCCACAACCCCCCAAGAACGGTCGCCCTCTTCCAGGGAATGGCTGAGTTGGTTAGCAGCGGTAGCCCATTCTGCCCAGGTCCAGCCGGCCTGCGGCTCTGGCAGGCCAGCCTGGCGAAAGGTTTCCCGATTGTAGAAAATGAGGTTCATGACCGCGTGTCCCGGCGCTAGCCACATCCTGTCTTGCCACCATGCCGCCTGCCAGATTTGTTCGTAAAAATCTGACTGGTCAAACTGCAGATCATGCTGCATCAGATCCGTCAAATCGCGCACGTAGCCGGCAGCAATGAGCGCTTCGCCGGGCATGAAGCGGGCGCCATCTACCTGTGGCAGCCAGGCGCGCGGATCGGCCGGCAGGCTGCCGGCAGGGATAATCTCCATGTCATAGTTGGGTGGCAGATGATCGCGGACGAACGATTGGGCCAGCCCCAGGTAACGAAAGACGGCGGCGTCTGGTACCACGAAGCGCAGCGTGGTGGGTTCAGTCTGGAGGAGGGCTGCCAGGGCCGACCAGAACGGTTCGCCAGGCTGCCCGTTTTCGTCCAGCCCCCAAAAGCGGGGGGATGGAAGCTGCACGTCACCCGCTGGCGCTGGCGTTTCCAGCCCTAGCGCCGGGCCATCTTGAGGGGTAAGGGCCACAGTCAGCGCCGGGGCGCCTGCCGGCATCGTTTGCTCAATGAAACGGCTGATCAGCGTCCGCCACGCCAGGTCGCATTCGGGCAGGATCAACACACCCCATTCATAGGCGTATCGTTTGGTTTCCCCCCAATAAGCGGCGCTGCCGCCGCCGTGCTGCCATTGGCTGCCATCCCAGTGGAAAAACGCAATCCGCTGCCACGTTTTTCCATCCTCGCGCCAGAGGACATTGGCCCAGGCTTCTTCTGCTGACCGCTCTGCCCGCGTGACTTCGCGCGCCGCGCGGTTGAAAGCCTGGTTGCGCGGCAGCAGTTGGGCAGCAATCCAGGCCGGGTCATTGGTTTGTAAGTCGCGGAACAGCTCCCCATCCCCGGCGGCTACCGCTTCTTTTTCCAGGTCTAGCAGGATTTGCAGCTCCGCTTGTAGATCTGCTTCGCGGTTTTCTTGCCAGCGGCGAAAGCCGAACCACCCGCCCAGGATCAGCGTGAGGATGAAAATGGCGACGGCCAGCCAGGATAAGCCGCTGTTGGTCTTGCCTGGCGACGATCCATTGGTTTCGGCTTCGCCTTCCGTTTGCCAGTTGAAGTCAATGCCAATGCCCATGAAAGGCCCCATGAAGGGGGCGCTATAGTTGGGTGGCGATCTTTGCCAATCTTTCTACAGCGCGTTCCAGATCAGACATAGCAGTGGCAATAGAGAAGCGGACGTGTTTTTCGCCGCTGCTGCCAAAGGCAATGCCTGGCGTGCCGGCAATATCCGCCAGGTCGAGCAGCGCGTCCGCCAGTTCCACGCTGTTCCGCTGCGAGTGCGTGAATTTGGGGAACAAGTAAAACGCGCCTTCAATGGAAGCGCACTCAATGCCTGGCATTTCGTTCAGGGCGTCCACCATGAAATCCCGCCGCTGTTGGTAGGCGGTGCGCATCATTTCTACCGCGTCTTGGGGGCCATTCAGAGCGGCGATGGCCGCGTGCATGGTGAAGGTGGCCGCCGAAGTTACCATCTGGCTGTGCATCTTGCTCGCCAGCTTGATAACGGGCGTTGGTCCTACCAGCCAACCTAACCGCCAGCCCGTCATGGCATATGCTTTGGACAGCCCATTGACCGTGAGGGTGCGTTCAGCCATGCCGGGTTGGCTGCCGATGGAGATGTGCTGCCGCCCATCGAAGATGAGTTTTTCGTAGATTTCGTCGGCGATGACGTACAGGTCATTTGCAGTGGCCACTTTAACCAGCGCATCTATTTCTGCCTGAGTGGCGACGCGCCCGCTGGGATTGCTGGGCGTATTGATCATGATGGCCTTCGTCTTGGGCGTGACTTTGGCTTGCAGCAGTTCCGCCGTAATGCGGAAGTTGTCGTCGTTGGGCAGACTGACCGCTACCGGGACGCCGCCCATGATCTGGATGAGAGGGGCATAGGAAACCCACACCGGTTCCAGATAAAGGACTTCGTCGCCAGAATTGATGACGCCAGCCAGGGCCAGGGCCAACCCCCATTTGCCGCCAGGGGTGATGATGACGTCCGTTTGGGGATTGACGTGAATGCCATTATCGTGAGCCATCTTGCCGGCAATAGCTTCCAGGGCGGCAGGGATACCTTTCGTGGGGGCGGGGTAGTGCGTGGCGCCGTTTTTGATGGCCGCAAAAGCGGCGTCTACAATGTGCGGCGGGGTGGGGAAGTCAGGGTCGCCGCCAGCCAGGGCAATAACATCCCGCCCGGACGTTTTCAGGGCTTTGGCTTTGTCGTTGATGGCCAGGGTGACCGAAGCGGGAATGCCGGCAAGTAAACTGGATAATGGTTTCATGCAATCTCCTGGGAAAAAGTTCATCTTTAGAAGTTCAGCTTCTTTGGAGAAGTTGAACTTCCTGGTAAGCTTATTTTTAGTTGTTGAGCGCGCCAATGCGGCGCAATTTGGCGGCCAGTTGGTTAGCCGTATCCTTCATGCCCGGCTCAATCTGGGGATATGCCAACCATACCAGGCTGAAGCCAAAAAGCGCGCCGGTGAGGCTGCGCAGCCAGGGTGAGCTTTCCCGTAGCGGGAAAATCTGCTGCAGCGTGGGGATGAGGGTGTCCAGCCAGGAGACGCCCAGGGGGCGGGC
>CAZDSN010000523.1:0-3643 GCA_964507675.1 uncultured Ardenticatenaceae bacterium
CTGTGTTCAACAACCAGACGGCAGCGTAATGTTCTTCCATCTTTTCGCCCAGCAATTTGGCGTACGCGCCCGGATGCAGGGGCAGGAAGGGCGCGCCGAAACAGGCGCTAAAAGTAGCCTGTGGTTCATTGACGCCGCGTTCTGTGCCGGCAACCTTAGCCGTGTAGCCGCTGAGGAAATGGTACATTGCCTGTGCTTTGGTCAGGCGGCTAACCGGCGGCAGCACGCCAAAAGCGTCCGCCGTCAGGAAAACGATATGCCTGGGATGGCCTCCCATGCCCATGGGGTCCGCGTTTTTGATGTGGGTGATAGGATAACTGGAGCGCGTGTTTTCCGTGTAGGAATCGTCATCCAGGTCAAGGTGGCGATCGTCATTGTTGTATACCACGTTCTCCAGAATGGTGCCAAAACGGCGGGTCGTCTCGTAAATCTCCGGTTCCCCCTGAGGGTCCAGGCGGATCACTTTGGCGTAGCAGCCGCCTTCAAAATTGAAGACGCCGTTGTCGCTCCAACCATGTTCATCATCGCCTATCAGGCGGCGCGCCGGATCGCTGCTAAGGGTAGTCTTACCTGTACCGCTCAAACCAAAGAATAAGGCCGTATCCTCCTTGGTCTGGCCGTAGTTGGCGCTGCAGTGCATACTTAAGACGCCCCGCTTGGGCAGGTAGTAGTTCAAAGCGCTGAAGATGCTCTTCTTGATTTCGCCGGCGTATTCCGTACCGCCAATCAACACCATGTGCCGGCCAAAGTCAACCAGGATGAAAGTGCGGCTGTTGGTACCGTCCCATTCTGGCTCGGCATGGAAGCGCGGCAGGTCAATGACCGTAAAACCAGGCACAATGTTGACCAGTTTCTCGGGATCCAGCTCCTGAATGAACATGTTGCGGGCAAAGAGGTTATGCCAGGCATATTCCGTGATGACGCGCACAGGCAGCCGGTAATCAGGATCGGCGCCGGCATAGCCATCGAACACAAACAAGTCGCGGTTTTGCAAATAGGCCAGCATCTTACGCAGCAAGTTATCAAAGCGCTCCTGGCTGATCTCCCGGTTGACTTTACCCCACCAGATGTCATTTTCGCTGGTGGGTTCGCGCACAATGAATTTATCGTTGGGCGAGCGCCCCGTATGATCGCCCGTGTGAACCACTAGTGGCCCCAGGTGGGCAATGACGCCTTCGCGGCGGCGCACAACCTGTTCGTAGAGCATGGGGGTAGATAAGTTCCAGTAAACAGTGCCGGCATTTCTAATGCCATGATTCTCAATGCTATACTTACCAACAAACGAACCAAAATTCTGCATGATCTGCTCCTTCTTGAATGAGGAATGCGGGCTTAGGAAGTGATGCTCATCTCACGCTCAAGAGGCCTGGCTATCTAATTCGTTCAAGCCAGGCGTCATCAGGTCACAAGTTATTTCAACACTGTCAGTTTACTCCCCCCTAACGGGAATGACAACCGACTCGTGCAATTCATCACAAAGGATGACGATAAAAATCGGATTCTTTTTATTGAGGATAGCGCGCATTTGCCTTATACTGGAAGGAACAGCGCCCGTGAATGTGCTAAAAAGGAGTGGTCATGGCCGAGAAACGGTATGAAGCAGATGTGGTGATTGTGGGAGGGGGAGTTGCCGGCATCGCTGCTGCCCTGGAACTTCTGAGCAAGGCCAGGAATCTGAAAGTACTGCTGCTGGATCGGGATGAGCCGGCTAATTTTGGCGGCCTGGCCAAAGAATCCTTCGGCGGCATGTTCTTCGTCAACACCCCACACCAGCGCCGCCTGGGCATTCAAGACAGCCCAGAACTGGCCCTGCAAGATTGGCTGGCCTTTGCCGAATTTGAGCCAGACGACATCTGGCCGCGTCGCTGGGCAGAACAGTACGTTAATCGTTGCACCGATGACGTTTTTCGCTGGTTGGGCGGCTTTGGCGTTGGTTTCTTCCCGGTGGTGCATTGGGTAGAACGAGGCATGTACGCCCCTGGTAACTCCGTCCCCCGCTTTCACATGATATGGGGAACCGGGCACGGTCTGGTGACCGCCCTCTTAACCGGACTGCAACAGCACAAAAATGCCGCTAACCTGCGCTCACTCTTTCGTCACCACGTCACCCAAATTGACACGCACGATGGCCAGGCCAGCGGCGTCAGCGGCGTGGACGAGAATGATGGCACGCCCTTCATAGCTGCCGCCAGCCATGTTATCATCGCCGCCGGCGGCATTTGTGGCAACATTGATCTGGTCAAACAGTATTGGTACCAGCCGTGGGGCGCGCCGCCGGAAACCATTCTCAATGGTTCCCACCAGTACGCTGATGGCGAACTGCTGGGCGCGGCCACTGCCATCAATGCCCACATCACGCACCTGGACAAATCGTGGCATTATGCGGCTGGCGTGCAGCATCCTCATCCCAAACCCAACCGCCCCGGCCACGGCCTCAGCCTGGTGCCGCCCAAATCAGCGCTGTGGTTGGGATATGATGGGCAGCGATTAGGGCCTGTGCCGTTGATTTCAGGCTACGACACGCGCTATCTGGTAGAGCAAGTATGCCGGCAGCCCGTCAAATATTCCTGGCAAATTATGAACTGGAAGATCGCCAAAAAAGAACTGGCTATCTCTGGCTCCGAGTTCAACGACTCCATCCGCGAAAAGAAACTGGTCGCCTTTCTGCTGGACCTGCTGCGCGGCAACGAGAAGCTGCTGCAAAAAATGGTGGATGAATGTCCCGATTTTGTGGTAGCTCACTCTCTGAACGAGATGGCGGACAAAATGAATGCCCTCGCTGGCCAGCCCTACGTCACTGCAGCTGCCTTGCAACAGGCCATTGCCGCCTACGACGCCCAGATTGAACGGGGCCCAAAATTCCATAATGACGACCAACTGCGCCGCCTGGCTCACCTGCGCCAATATCGCGGTGACCGCGTGCGTACCAGTAAATTTGCCAAAATCCTGGACGCCGACGCCATGCCCCTGGTGGCTATCCGCGAGTTCGTCCTGTCCCGCAAGAGCCTGGGCGGCATTCAGACCGACCTGCACAGCCGCGTCCTGACGCCACAGCAAATGCCCATCCCCAACTTATACGCTGTAGGCGAGGCGGCAGGCTTCGGCGGTGGCGGCTCCCACGGCCTGCGCGCCCTGGAAGGCACCTTCCTGGGCACATGCGTCCTGACGGGGCGGCTGGCGGCGCAGCACATCACAGGGTAGGTTGTTGCTGGAAAATACATGCGCCAAATAAAGTTGTGACCTTACCTTCTGATGCTACCCCTAAAACAGAAGAGGTGCTCATCGAATTGCGGCGGCAAACGCCCGTCTGGCGCAAGCTAGAGATGGTGGGTCAGTTAAATGCAATGGCTAAAACTCTGGCATTGAGCAGCTTGCGCCATCAATATCCCAATGTAACAGAGGGTGAACTGCGCTGGCATTTGGCCGACCGTCTGTTGGGGCCAGAACTGGCTGCCGCCGTTTATGGCCCGCCGTCAACCTCGTCAGATGCGTAGAGGGAAAGCTTTGGTTTCCGAACCCGTTGACGCGGCGAGTCAAACGAACCATCGGCGCAGAACCGGGCCAGACAGCCTTTGTAGTCAGCGCCGAAGACACAATTCTGGCTAAGGGCCCATCCACAAATTAGTTCCCGTTCTTGTGGGCC
>CAZDSN010000524.1:0-3643 GCA_964507675.1 uncultured Ardenticatenaceae bacterium
GGCCAGACGCTGGAATGGACAGCCCAACAGCAAGTTCAATTGTTGACAGGGAATGCTATAGGCATCTTTGTGACCATCAATGAGACTCAGCTAGGAAAATTGGGCGGTCGCGGTCAGGTGGTGGATCAAACATGGAATACAACGGGGAATTAAACAGAAGGTAGCAAGATAGGGCTAATGTGCGTGCCAGGCCATGAGTAAACAGAAACGGAAACGGCAATACCACTTAATCACCCTGGGGTGCAGCAAAAACAGCGTAGACTCCGACAGTATGGCCGCGCTGCTGGATCATAATGGCTTCAACAGTGTCATGGATATAGAGGATGCCGGCATTCTCATTGTCAACACCTGTGGTTTCATCGAACCTGCTCGCCAGGAGTCCATTAAAGTACTGCGCGAACTGGTGCAGCACAAAGGGCGCGAACAACTGGTTATCGCCGCCGGCTGTATGGCCCAACGCTTTAGCGAACGCCTGATCAATGAAGTGCCCGGCATTGACGGCGTGATTGGAACCCGCCGCTGGATGGACATTATCCCCTTCATCAACCAGCTTCGCCGCCACAAGCAGCCGGGCCCCCTTTACCACCTGCCCGAAACAGCCCAAACTGTCGGCCAGGACGAAAAAGGAGTGCTGCGCGCCGCCGTCCAGGGCGCTACTGCCTATCTCAAGATTTCCGACGGCTGCCGCCGCCCTTGCGCTTTCTGCACGATTCCCCAGATTAAGGGCACGCACGTCAGCCGCCCGCCCCAGGCGGTGGTGGAAGAGGTGCGGCTGTTGCGCGATGCCGGCATTCAAGAACTCATCATCATCGCCCAGGACACCACCGACTACGGCCACGACCTGGGACTGCAGAACGGACTGGCTTATTTGCTCAATCAAATTGTGGCCGCCGTGCCCGATCTCCCCTGGATTCGCCTCATGTATGCCTATCCGGGCTACGTCACGGACGAACTCATTGACACCATGGCCCGCCACCCGCAAATCCTGCCCTACCTGGACATTCCACTGCAGCACGGCCACCGGGACACCCTGAAACGGATGCGCCGCCCGGCCAACGTAGAGTGGGTTTATGGCACGCTGGAGAAACTGCGGACGGCCATGCCCCCCATAGCCATTCGCACCACCTTCATCGTTGGCTACCCAGGCGAGACGGACGAAGAGTTTGACGGCTTGAAGCAGTTCACGCAGGATTTACGCTTCGACCGCGTCGGCGTCTTCACTTACTCCTATGAGGCTACCACCCCCTCCGCTGCCGTCTCCTGGCAGGTTCCCGACGAAATCAAAGAAGCTCGGCGCGCCGAATTGATGCTGCTGCAGCAGCCCATCTCGCTGCAAAAGAACCAATCCTACGTCGGCCAGACCCTGCCGGTGCTCATTGATGGGTATGGCGACGGCGTCAGCATTGGCCGCAGCTATCGAGACGCGCCCGAAGTAGATGGTCTGGTCTTTATCCCCGGCGAACTGCCGGCAGGCGAACTCGTGCCCATCCACATTGATGGGGCGATGGCCTACGACCTGACAGGTTATCCCGAAAACACCCAATCGCTATTGGGCGACAGCATCCCCCTGTCTCCGGCCCGCCCACTGGCCTAAAGAGAGTTTACCTCCCGACCTGGGGCATCTTTAGTCGCGCTGACAGTCAGGGATGGCCACCGTTGTATTAATAAAAATCAATCACACTCCTTTCGCAACCCCAAGCGCATGACTCGCTTTCAGTGGATTATCTTCATCTTACTGGTAACCATCCTGGGCGGGGCCTGGATCGCCTACTCCCGCGAACCTATTGTCACCTTCACCGGTGTCCCTGACCTGACAGAAGCGCCGCTGGCTGGCTACCTGGCTCCCGACTTCACCCTGCCCACCAGTTATGGCCAGCCCTTAACGTTGAGCGACCTGCGCGGTCAGCCTGTCGTGCTCAACTTTTGGGCCACCTGGTGTCCCCCTTGCCGCGCCGAAATGCCCGATCTACAGGCCACCAGCCGAAAATTCAATGGGCGCGTCACCTTCCTGGGGATTGACCAGGGGGAAAACGCCGCCACAGTCATTGGTTTTCGGGATGAGTATGGCATCACCTACCCTCTGCTGGTGGACGAAGACAGCCGGGTCAACGACGAGTATGGTATTCGCGCCTTGCCGACTACCATTTTCGTGAATGCCGATGGTGTGGTGACCGAGGTCTACAGCGGCATTCTTAACAAAGCCATCCTGGAAAGCCGCCTGAAACGGCTGCTGGAGGAATAGGCGTGTTCCCCACTATCTCTATTGGTCCCGCCGTCATCCCCACCGCCCCACTGGCCATTATTTTGGGGCTGTGGGTATCCCTATCTTTGGTAGAGCGGGGCACTCGGGCGCTTAAAGGGAACGTTGCTTTAACTTACAGCATGGCCTCTACGGGATTAATTGCCGGCATTCTCGCCGCCCGACTCATTTTTGTTGCCCTCCATTGGTCTGCTTATCAAGATAATCTGTGGGGCATCATCTGGCCCATTAACAGCGGCTTTCACGTTGGCGGCGGCCTGGCAATTGGCAGCCTGGCAGCCTTCTTTTATGGGCGAGCGCGCCAGCTTCCCCCTGGCGCCACCTTAGACGCCCTTATCCCTGGCATTGTGGCTGGCCTCATCTTCGTCAGTCTGGCCGACTTTCTGGCCGGTCCTGGTTACGGCGACACCACCACCTTGCCCTGGGGTATCAGCCAGTTTGGCATCCGCCGCCATCCCGTCCAGCTATATGAAATAATTGTGGGGCTAACAGCGCTGGCTGTCTGGTGGGGTTCGCTGCCGCCGCGGCGCTTCCCTGGCTATCTCTTCTTACTGACCATCAGCGTCTACAGCCTGGGCCGTCTGCTGGTAGATGCCTTCCGCGCCAACGCCTGGCTCACTCGCGACGGCTTCCACGTGCTGCAAATAGCTGCCTTGTTTGTCACCATCCTTTGCCTGGCGCTCATTGCACACCACAGCCGCCGCGCCGTCCACAACAGTTAAACGGTTAGTTGGTCGTCTTTTCGCAGGGGGAACCGCATCCAAACACTTGCCAACTACGAGCGAAAGCGGTACTATGCCGCGCAGTTTTCAAGAATAACGAATCTGTGTCTGTTTTCAGGAGTACGGCATGTTCCAAATAGGCGAAAAGTATGCCAATCGCATCGGCTCGTATACAGTAATTGACCTGAATCCACCCAAAATGAAGGTGGTATACGAGGATGGCACGATTGCGCAGCTCAACATCCAGATCCAGGAACGTATCTGGCAAAACATACTCGACGAAACCGAAGCCGAACGGCGCAAAATCGCCCGCCGCCGCGAACGTCCCATGTCCGACGCTCAACTCTTCGTCCGCTCGCTTAGTCTGGTGGATGTGGAAGATCGTTCCATTACCGCTTTGCGCGAACGCATGACGATCATGGAGGCTACCGCCCCGGAAGTAAAATCGGGCGACCGCTTCATTTACTACGCTATCGAACCGCGCGTTTTTTTTGCCGTGGCCACTATGACCGGGCCAGCTATTGAAACCAAACGTAAAACCTCCGCCAAAAGCAGCGGCGGCGAAACCATCTTCCTGGTGCCGCTGGACTGGGACGTCCAGGCCCGCAATCTGGAAAATGCCATTGCCCTGGATTCGGTCGAATTGGAAAGCGAACCAAAT
>CAZDSN010000525.1:0-3614 GCA_964507675.1 uncultured Ardenticatenaceae bacterium
ATTCTCTTCCAATAGACTGACGGTTTCAATCAGATTCTTCAGCGAACGGCTAAGTCTATCCAAACGCCAAACAATCAGTACAGCGCCCGTCCGCAGATAGGAAAGTGCTTCATTCAAACCGGGACGCTTCGTTTTTGCTTCGCTTACCTGGTCCTGAAACAGTTTCTCGCAGTCGGCATTTTCCAACGCATCCGTTTGCAAGGCCAGATTTTGCTCATCGGTTGACACTCGTGCGTAGCCAATTTTTGAGATTGGCCGTTTTCTGTTCCGATCCTAGTCAAACCCCCTTTTGGCCAAGTCCTGACAGATTTCGACACAGATTGGATTGGGTATCGCGGCCCGGCTGGACTGATGTTGGCGGCCATTGGTCTCCAAATTGCCCGATTGGGCATCACCATGAGTTTGCCCCAGACGCAGACACCTTTCTGCTACAGCGGCGCTCCAACCGGAAAAAGCGCTTACGCAGCAAGTCAGGCGGGCTACCTGAAGCGATTTATAGTCCGGCACCTGGAACTGGAGTGGCATCACAACAGCATCGATCCCGCCCAGGAAGTATATACGTCTGGCTGGCGCGGTGTGTCACCGATAGTGGAGCTGGTTTCCTTGCAGGGACGAAACAGGGCGCTGCTGCCTCTAAGCCCAACTTTCACCCCACCTAAACCCAATTGCTCCCTGGCCTTAACAGGCCACATGGTTTGATAACCATGTTCTGCACAAATGTTCTAAAAGGAGCTATACTTCATGATTCAAACCAGTACCTACCCACGTCGAAAATGGCTTATTTTGGGGCTTATCCTGGCCGTCTTGCTGATTCTTTTTGCCCAAAAGATTACCCAGCTTTCCTTGCCCGGCCTGGGCGTTGCCCCCAAAACCGTTACCATAGATCCGAAATGTCCGACCCCGGAGCAAAAAGAGGTCATCGAACGGAATCTGTCCCTCTACGGAGCGGGCTTTAGCCAGGGGTATGACAATACGCTTTACGCCAAGAATTTGCTGGCGATGGCCCGCACCCTGGGCTATCCCCAACCAACGCTATCTGATATTAACGACATTGTGCGCTTCCTACGGCAGGCGCTGCAAAAAAATTGTTGAGGTGATCCATGCAAAAAGTCATTAAAAGTTGGTACAGCTGGCTGAAAAAGGCCATATCCACCAAAAATCAGGAACTTAATGCTGTTTACAGCGACGGCCGTCAGCTGTGGGCCGCTGATGGATTCAGCCTGCATGCCCGCCAGGTCGCCCTCGGAAAACAGGGGCACGTCACGCTCAGCCCGGAAGGGCTGTTTGCCGTTACGGTGGCCGACGATGCTGAGGCGGCATCAGGCGACCCTGGGTTACCCCCCTTCGCCAATGCGCTGCCCCAAGAAGAGCCGTTGGTTACTTTAGTAATTGACCGGGACCGGCTGCTGCAGGCGCTCAAAGGGCAGGACCGGCAGGTGCGCCTGGCGCTTTACCCCAACGGCATAGTAGAGCTGTCCAGTGCCGGGGCTTATGCCCTGGTGCTGTCGCTCTCTGGTGTGGAAGAAACCGTTTTTTGGCGTCCAGAGCCTGTGGCTAATTAAAAGCAGTGGTTTCTTTGGGAGGCGGCTCAGGGAAACCGCAAAGCAGATTGTCACCAAGTGGGGCCATCAATCTAGGTAAAGCAAGGAGAAGAAAATGAATCAAGATTCTGGCAGCGAACTCGTTTCTATCGGCGAGGTAACCATCCCGTTTTACGAAGATACGCTCATCGTTCAGTTGGGTGAAGACGGCGAGATTTACGTCGCGCTTCGGCCCATTGTTGAATCATTGGGCCTTGACTGGTCAGCTCAATATCGTCGGATTAAACGAGACCCGGTCTTAAGTAAGGAGATGAAAATGATTTCCGTTGCCGTTACGGCAACGGAAATACGGCAAAGAGGTGAAGGAGCCAGGGACCATCTCTGTTTACCCAAGCAGTTCATCTCCGGTTTCTTGTTTGGCATTAATGCCAATCGTGTCCAGGCTGAATTAAGAGATAACGTCATCAAATGGCAGCGGGAAGCCCATCTTATTCTGGATGCTGCCTTTACCGGGGACGCCGAGTCAGCCATGGCCGCCATTCGGCGGCGTTACGTGCGCCAGGGCTACGACGAGGCGTGGATTAAGCAGAGGCAAATCACCATTGAGACCCGTAACCAGCTGACAGATGAGTGGAAAAGTCGCCGTATTCAGAAAAAGCAGTACGGTATCTTAACGGCCGTTATTCACCATGGCGCCTTTGGTCTGAATCCGTCAGATCATAAGAAACTGAAAGGGGTGGAAAAAGGCGAAGTGCGTGACCACATGACTGGCTTGGAGTTGGCCTTCATTAACGTCGCCGAACAGGCCACCATCGCCAATATCCAGACTGACGATGCCCAAGGCTATGATGAGAACCTGGAAGCGGCAGACAAGGGAGGGCGCTCCGCCGGTGCGGCTCGCCGCGCCTTTGAGGAAGAGCATGGTCGGCAGGTGATTAGCGACCAATCCTACCTCGCGCAGCGCAAGTTGCAGTCTGGTCAGGGCGATGCTGAGAACACGTGATCTATTTCTCTCACACCTGAATTAGAAAACAAAACGATTTCAGCGGGTGAAAGAACCCCGTAGCCGGAAAGCGGAAGGCATCGGGTTGCTTGCCTTCCCCAAAGGAGTTGCTGCCACAAATGACCGTGCAAAACCCCCATGACCGATTTTTCCGAGAAAGCTTTGGCCGTCTGGAGATCGCCCGAAACTACCTTGAGGAGTATCTGCCTGCGGGTCTCCGCCGCCTGCTGGATTTACGGGAGATGTCCCTGCAAGACGGCTCCTTTATTGATGAAACAATGAAAGCCCACCAAACCGACATTCTGTACCAGGTTAAACTTCAGAGTGGTGATCCGGTTTTTGTCTACTTTCTCTTCGAACACAAAAGCTATCCTGATGCCCAGGTTGCCTTTCAGCTGCTGCGTTACCTGGTTCGTGTGTGGGAACGGCAGGAGAAGGACGGTCAGCCGCTGGCTCCCATCATTCCCCTGGTCATTTACCACGGAGAAGCGGTGTGGCAGGTACCCACGGAGTTTGCGTCTATCCTGACCGCAGAGGCTGAGTTACGGCCGTATCTGCCCAACTTCCACTATCTGTTAGGCGACTTTTCGCACCTGTCGGACGAGGTGATACGGGGGCAGATTTGGCTGCAAGTCGGCCTGTCGGTCATGCGTGCCATTTTCAATCCCCATCTACGCGCTGAGTTGGATGAGCTGATAGAGCTGGTTTTCCAGCTGAGCAACAAACGAACAGGGCTGGAATATATTCGCACAATTTTGTATTATTTAAGCGGAGCCACGGAACGGGTTTCGCGGCAAGATTTGCAGCAGGCGCTGCTCCAGCAGGGAGCAGAAGGAAAACAACTGATGAGTACAATTGCTCAAGAATATATAAAGGAAGGGGTGCAGCAAGGGAAGCAGGAGGGCATCCAGCAAGGGATGGAAGCAGCTACGCGGCAACATATTGTCGAATTGCTCCATCTTCGATTGGGCATTCCGAAGACAAAATTCCAGAACAAATTGGACCAAATTCAGAAGCTGGCTGATTTGCATTTATTGTTCCATCGCGCCGCAACCATAGATGATGTCGTA
>CAZDSN010000526.1:0-3605 GCA_964507675.1 uncultured Ardenticatenaceae bacterium
AAACGCTTTTACCACGGCTGCTGTTCAAGGGAAATGATTTTAGCCAGACAGATATTAAGACCGCTGCGTTACCGTGATGTTTCTGTAATAATAGGACGCGGATGAGTACGAATGGGCGCGGGTTGAAAACGCATCTTGACGTAAGCGTCTCAGCTGCTTGTGGTTTTCTGGCTAATGATTCGGAAGCCCTGGTGCATCCAGTTTTTGCAGCAGCAAATGCCCATGCTGCACGACTTGCCCCAACCAATCGGGGGGAACGATGGTGGTGGTGTCGTACTGGACCAGGATAACCGGCCCGGTGAAAGTGTCGCCGGCGCGCAGGCGGGCACGGTCAAGCAAGGGGGTTAGAGTGGGGCTGCCGGGGCGAAACCAGACGGCCTTGTGTCCCAGGCGGGGCTCCTGCTGTTCCTGAGTGTTGGCAGGTGTGTGCCATGTGGGCGCGGGAAGATCGGCCACCGCTGCCAGGCGAATGGTGACTACTTCGGCTGCCGCATCTGGTTGGTGGTAGCCATATCGCTGCTGGTGGACGTGATGAAAAGCAGCGACCAACGCGGCATGATCAGTCAGGTCAGCCGGGACCGGCACGCTCAGTTCGTGCGATTGACCGGCGTAGCGCATATCCAGACGGCATTGCAGCGCAATTTGTTTGGGTTGGTAGCCGGCGGCGGCCATTTCTGCCAGGGCGCGGCGGGTCAATTCTGCGTGTGCGGCGACGAGCGGCGCGGTGGGGAACGCCGCCAGGTTGAGCATAATGGTTTGAGAGTAATCTCGGGTAGGCGCGGCAACAAGCATACCGAGAGCGGAAAGGACGCCGGGAAATGCCGGCACTAACACCCGCGGAATCTGCAAGCTATGCGCCAGGTCGCAGGCGTGCAGCGGCCCTGCGCCGCCAAAGGCCACCAGCGTAAAATGGCGCGGATCATACCCTCGTTCCACAGAAATACGGCGGATCGCCCGCTCCATGGTGGCGTTTGCCACTTGCAGCACGCCCCAGGCCGCGACCTCGGGGGAAGGGGTGTGCATGGCGGCAGCCAACCGCTGCAGCGCCTGCCGCCCCAGGTCTTCGTGCAATCGCATAGAACCACCCAGAAAATGGGCCGCATCCAGCCGCCCCAATACGAGATTGGCGTCGGTAGTGGTGGCCGTCAAGGCTGGCTGTGCCTGATCCGCCGCCTCATAGCCGTAACAGGCGGGGCCGGGTATGGCTCCCGCGCTTTGGGGGCCGACGTGCAGCGCCCCGCCAGCGTCTACGTAGGCCAGGCTGCCGCCGCCTGCGCCGACGGTGTGGATGTCAATGATGGGCAGCCGCAGGGGCATGTTGGCGATTTCCCCCTGCGTGGTGGTGGGCAGCCGCCCCGGGCAGAGAGCGACGTCGGTGCTGGTTCCGCCCATGTCAAAGGTGATGATGTCCGCTAAGCCTGCCTGCGCGGCTACGAAACGCGCGCCCACCACGCCGCCTGCCGGGCCGGACAGGACGGTGCGAGCAGCCTGCGCCGCCGCTACTTCCGCCGGAATTACGCCGCCATTGCTCTGCATGATAGTCAGGGGGCGGGGGTGGACGCCGCTGGTCAGCCGCTGCAAGTAGCGGCTCATCAGGGGAGCGACATAGGCGTTGATGACCGTAGCGCTGGTGCGTTCATACTCCCGATATTCGGGCAGGATGTCGCTGGAGAGGGAGACGTTGGCTATCTGCGGCAGGCGGCGGCGAATAACCTGGCCGATGGCCTGTTCGTGGTCGGGCCGGAGAAAGGAAAATAAAAGGCAAACGGCAACCGATTCCACCTGTTCTGCCGTTAGCTGGGCCAGCAGTGGCTCCAGACTAGCTATATCCAGCGGCTGCAGTACGTCGCCGACAGCGGTGACCCGTTCCACCACCGTGAAACGCCAGCGGCGCGGCGCCAGCGGTTCTAGTTTTTGCGGCGTCAGGGCATACAGGTCCGGGCGGTTCTGCCGCCCAATAGCCAGCACATCGGCGAAGCCGGAGGTGGTAATCAGGGCAGTACGGGCGCCGCGGCGTTCCAGAATGGCATTGGTGGCCACGGTGCTGCCATGGATAATGCCGGCATTTGCCGGCACATCCAACCGTTCAATGCCGGCCAGAATAGCCTGCGCCGGGTTGGCCGGCGTGCTCAATTCTTTGTGAATGCGCAGCGTCTGCCCATCCCACCAGACAAAATCGGTGAAAGTGCCGCCCGTGTCAATGCCCGTGCGCAATTGCTACCTCTTGAAAAACAGCCTCACGCGGAAACGCGGAGGACGCAGAGAAAACTCGTGATTAATTCGATTCTACCATGCAGTGCGGCGGCGGCATAATAAGCGGGTGGGGTATCGTAGGTTGGTCGCTGTCCTTCCATCCAGCAGGCGGGCGGGCGCGGTGTACAATGGTGAAAACTGTTTCACCTGTCTGAGGTTTTGAGAATCATGATTCCTATCAGACGCCTTCTGCATTTGCTTTTTTTCCTGCTTGTCGCCTTGCTCCTACCAGGTCTGACCGGATGTTTGCCGCAGCAATTCGAGCCGGCTGCTGCTGTTCCCCTGGCGGCTACCGTCACTTTGCCGCCTCCCTTGCTAACGATTGCGCCGCCGGCGGCGTCTCCGCCGCCTACGATCCAGCCACAGCCCACACCCACGCTGCTTGCCACGCCCACGCCGCCGCCAACCATTTCGCCCACGACGACTATGACGCCGCTGCCCACGGCTACCGCGCCAGCCGTGTTGCCCACGCCTATCCCTCTGCCCACGTTTACACCAGAACCGCCCGCGCCTACGGCTGTGCCGGCAGAGATAACGCCCCTACCCTTCGACTGCCAGGCAGTCAGCGCCGTACCCCTGGTTGAATGTCAGGCGCTGCTGGACCTGTACCAGGCAGCCAATGGTTGGGGGTGGCAGCAGTCAGATGGCTGGCTGGCGACGCCAGACCCTTGCGCCTGGTACGGCATTACCTGTCTTGAGGGACACGTAGTGGGGATTGATTTGAGTAATAACCAGTTGACGGGCATAATACCATCATCAACAGGTAATTTGACGCAGTTGACGTTCCTGGGACTCAACGTTAATAATCTGAGCGGGTTCATCCCGCCGGAATTGGGCAACCTGACCAGATTGAACTATCTGTATCTGTCCGTCAACCAACTGCAAGGCCCTATCCCGCCGCAGTTAGGCCAGCTTCATGAACTGCGCGCCTTGTGGCTGGGGTATAATCAGTTAACGGGCGCCCTGCCGCCGGAGATGGGGCAGATGACGCAGTTGTTCCAGTTATTTGTGTCGGACAACCAGTTAAGCGGCTCTCTACCCGCTGAACTGGGCAATCTGCTCAGCCTGTTGGAATTGAGCGTGGCCCAAAATCCGGCTATGGCGGGGCCGCTGCCCACCAGTTTGTTGGCGCTGCACCTGGCGACGCTGCAATATCAGGGCACAGGCTTGTGCGCGCCAGGGGGCGCAGATTTCCAGGCTTGGCTGGCTTCTATTGGCGGTTTAATGGACAATGGTCTGGTGTGTCCATGAGAAAACAGGTTATGCTTGAGGTCTAAGTGACCGTCCAAAAATAAGTTCGTAGTAACGGCTTTAGCCGTTCAGACCGCTAAAGCGGTTACTACGAGCCAAAA
>CAZDSN010000527.1:0-3596 GCA_964507675.1 uncultured Ardenticatenaceae bacterium
CCCCCCCGCCCCCCCCCACCTCGGGCCGGCGGGGGGGGGGGTGGGGGCGGCCGCCCCCCCTCTGCTGCCATATACCGATTCATTCTCTTAAACCTCAAAAAGATTGCGCCACTCTCGACTAAGGCTTCGTTCAAGAATTACATTGGGCTTTCCAATAAGAGAGAACCCTGTCAGCGCATTCACCAATTCGATAACTTACTTGTGAATGCGCCCTCCCTAATGGGGTAAAACCGTATCCGAAGGGCGAGCAGCTGTGCCGGCAACCAATGGGTTCTCTATTCCCTCATCGCTCAAAATCTTCCCATCCGCCAGCGTAATCACCCGCCTGGTGTGCCGCGCGATCCACGGATCATGCGTCACAAAAATAATCGTAATCCCTTTTTCCCCATTAAGCTGCTGGAAAATCTGCATAATCTCCGTGCCCGACTTACTGTCCAGGTTGCCCGTCGGCTCATCCGCCAGGATAAGGGCCGGTTCATTCACCAATGCGCGGGCAATCGCCACCCGCTGCTGCTGCCCGCCAGAGAGTTCACTCGGTTTATGGTACAGCCGCTCGCCCAACCCCACCATTTCTAGCGCCCGCCGCGCCCGCTCTAGTCGCTGCCCCTTGGCCGCATAAATCAGGGGTAATTCCACCTGATGGATAGCCGGCGTGCGCGGTAAAAGATTGAAATTTTGAAAGACAAAGCCAATCTTTTTGTTGCGCGCTTCGGCCAGTTGGTTGTCGCTCAACTTACTGACATCTGTTCCATCCAGCATGTAAACGCCGCTGGTAGGCGTATCCAAAGCGCCCAACATGTTCATCATAGTGGACTTCCCCGAACCAGAAGGCCCCATGATGGAAACAAACTCCCCTTCCAACACCTCAAATGAGACGCCGTTCAGGGCGTACACCTTGTGTTCACCCATGTCGTAGACTTTTCTCAACTCTTGAACCGTAATGATGGGACGGCGCCCATTCGTTTTTACATCGCTCATACGCTTATCTCACGCTGTTCGCGTAGTGCGGACATCTTGCCCGCCAACCTTTATCGTGGTGTGGGCATCTTGCCCGCCACAACTTTAGGCATCATTTATGAACCACCAAAAATAGTGAAGGATTCCCGCTCATTGGTTACCACCACCACATCCCCTTCAGTCAGGCCGCTCAGGACTTCGCTGTACAGGTCATTGCGCAAACCGATGACCACCTTCACTTCTTCAAAGCTGTTTTCGCCTCGCTGTACATTGACGTACGTGTCCCCCGTTTCTCGATCCAGGCTAATGGCCCAGTTGGGGATAATCAGCACATCATTGACTTCACTGACAACCACAGAAGCGTTGGCGCTCATGCCTGGGCGTAGATTCAGGTCACCCACATCCGTGATGTTGATGGTTACCAGATAGGTGATAACGCCGCCAGCTGTTTGCGGCGTAGGAGCGATGTCGGCGATACTGCCGGCAACCACCACATCAGAAATAGCATCCAGGGTAATCTCCACCGGCTGCCCTACGGCGATCTGGTCAATATCAATTTCGTCAACGTTGACGGTGATGTGGAATGCCCCCTCATTCACAATAATAATAGCTGGCGAACCAGGCACAGCCTGTTCTCCTGGACTGATAAAGACGGTGGCTACCTTGCCGGCAATCGGGGACACAATTTGCGACTCTTCAAACCGCAATTGCGCCAGCGCCAGATTTGTCTCCCCGCTTTTCACCTGCGCTTCCAGGATAGCCAGCTCATCTGCCGAAACAGGTTCCGACAGCTTCTGATAAGTCGCCTGGGCGCGGGCTATATTTGCCTCGGCTACATCCACAGCCGCTTCAGCCGATTGCACCGCCGCCCGGGCGCTGGCAATGGCGGCGTCAGCCAACTGAATATCAGCAGAGCGCGGCCCGGCCTGTATATCTTGCAAGCGCGCCTGGGCTGCTGTGTACGCTAGATTGGCTGCATCCCGGTTGGCGCGCGCCTCTTCTTCCGGCCAGCCCAACAGCTCGCCCTGAATAATGCGGTCGTACCGATCCTGCCACAATTTTTGCTGCACATAAGCCGAGGAGATGTCCGCTTCGGCGGCGGCAATTTCCGAGTTGGTGGGGCCTATCAACAACTGCGCCTTTTGCGCCTGCGCTTGCTGCAAAGTTGCCTGGGCCGCTGCCAGATTGCCTTCGGCCACCGCCTTATTGGCCTCAGCCGCATCAATATCAGCCTGCGCCGTAGCCAGCGTCGCCGGGCTGGGCGCCAGGTTTTGCCGCTGCGCCAGCGTCAGCCGCTGCACTTCCAGGGCATCCTGCGCCTGCTGCACCGCCAGCGCCAGTTCCTCTGTGTTCAGAGTAGCCAGCACATCACCCACGGCTACTGTTTGCCCACGTGCCACGTTCACTTGATTGATAATGCCGGCCAGTCCAAAAGTCAACGACACCTCTGCTTCCGGTTCAATCGAACCCGTGGCGTTCACCGTGGCTGCAATCGTTCCTGTTTTGACCGTTTCTTCACGTAAAACTTCAATAACAGGGGTCTGTTGAGCCTGTCGCTGGCGCAAAACGAAATAAGCGCCGGCAGCCAGGACCAGGATAATGACAAGGATAGTTACAATACGTCGCATTTATCTTCCTACAAGATTGCCCGCTCACGAAGTCCGCGCAAAATGCGGTCAGGATTTTAGCGGGCGCATGAAGAGGAGGTAGCCAGACCCCAAAACCAGGGTAATGTTCGTGCGCCTCCTACGCCAGGGTTTGCCGCCAGATGCCGGCAGCCAACGATTATAAAGCAATAGGTGAAAATTATCACATAATCCCATGCTCGCCAGTTCTGCAAGATTGGCGGGCGTGTGATACAATTGTGAAAACCAGAACGAACGAACGATCGGTTCTTCGTCAAAAAACACATCGAATCCTTGCCGCCGCGTAAGAGCATCTTCGCCGGAGGCCCGTGGCTGGCGCGCAGTTCTCTGACCACCGGTCACGCAACACTGAGCACTATAGAAAAGAGAAACTTGTTTTATGGAAAACGAGCGCCCTGTGACCGGGCAAATACCAGATATCGTTATTGGTCGCCTGCCCATTTACCTGCGGGCACTAACCCATCTGGCCGCCGAAGGCGAAAAGATCACCACCTCATCGCATGAGTTAGGGCAGCGCCTGGGCATCAGTTCCGCCCAGATTCGCAAAGACCTGTCCCACTTTGGCGAGTTTGGCAAACAGGGTACTGGTTACCACATCCACTACCTGATCGAACAACTGCGCGCCATCCTGCGCCTCCAGCGCGAATGGCCCGTCGTCCTGGTTGGGGCTGGCTACCTGGGGCATGCCCTCGCCAGCTACAACGGCTTTGCCCATCGTGGTTTTCGCATAGCCTGGGTATTTGACAACGACCCCCAAAAAGTCGGCGAAATGGCCGGCGCCCTGCGCGTGCAGCATTTAGACGACCTCACCCCCACCATCCAGCGCGAAAAAGCCCAAATCGCCATCCTGGCCGTCCCCGCCCCCGCCGCGCAAGAGATGACAGATTTGCTGGTGAATGCCGGCATCCGCGCCATCCTCAACTACGCCCCCATCAACCTCACCGTCCCCCCCCACATCCACATCCAATACAGCGACCCCGTCATCCAACTCCA
>CAZDSN010000528.1:0-3594 GCA_964507675.1 uncultured Ardenticatenaceae bacterium
ATTGCCTTCATTCCGCAGGATGACAATTTCATCCAATGGAGACGTGGCTGGGGCGTAATCAATATCTACGATTTTAATGGATGGGGTGGCGGGCGTGCCGGCAGGAACCGTCATCACAGGTTCGACTATAGGCGCGGTCCGGCTGCCATCCCCGTAAGCAAACGCGCCAATCTCCTGTCGCGAGGTTAATATCCGTCTCCAACCAGAACAAACCTGGCCAATAAACAGCAGTTCTCCATTGGCCGTCAATGTAAACGGGCCTTCAGGCATGTTGCTAACAGCAAACGCGCCGTTTGCGTCCGAAGTGGCGTTGTGGTCAACGCCGCTGGCATCGGTCAGCACCAGGGAGACGCCTGGCTGCGGCTGTTGGCTGCCGTCCATGATTGCGCCAGCAACGGTCGCCGGGCGGGTGACGATCAGGTGCAAAATAATCAGCAGCAGGCCAAAAGCGAGAGAAGTGGTGAGCAATGTAGCCAGATGCCACCTGTACCACCAAACCAGAAAAATGGTCAGCGCCACGCCGCACGCCAACGCGCTCACCGGCTGCACGAAGCTGCTGGGCAGCATGACTTCCAGCAAGGTGAAAACCATCGTCATGAGGCCAACGATGGAAGCCATGCCTTTCACCGCCTGGCTGAAGGCCAGGAAGGGTTCTGCTGAATTGGCGGATTGGCTGTTGGTGACCATGATCACATATCTCCCCATCATTTTGGGCAATGCCCACTCCCCCCTCTTTCCAGACTACTCAATCCGGGCCGGTAAGGGGAGTGCCGATCAACATCTTTTAACGGTGATCTTTGTCACCTCTGGAGGGATTTTGAGTACAAGGGCGCTTTCAAAAGTTGTGGGTTGGTTCCGGTGACGAAATCGTCGTCGTTATCGCAATCGAATTTCGATAACGATTACGACAGCGATTGCGATTACGGCTATGGTTGACACCTGGAACAGTCGTCGTTATCACAATCGAATTTCGACAACGATTACGACAGCGATTGCGATTACGGCTATGGTTGACACCTGGAACAGTAGTTTGTATTATCTCCCTAGAGGAAAAACCTATGCCTACCGTAACCGTTTCTACCGCCACGTACAGCTTGCTAAAACGCCAGGCCGATGCCGAACAAAGGCAGCCAGACAGGCTGGCTGATGAAATCCTGCAGCGCGAGCTTTCGCCTGCGCACGCCTACATTGAAATTGTGGAGCGCCCAGGCGGCCCTAGAGCCATGCTCAAAGGTACACGCATTGCTGTAGACGAAATCATTGGCTATTTGCGCCTGGGAGAAACGCCTGAGTCGCTGGCATCTGAACTGCTTGCCGGCATCACCCTGGCGCAAGTGCATGATGCGCTAAGCTACTATTACGATCACGAAGAAGAAATTAATCAGATCTTGCAAAGCAACACAACCGATGCGGCTCAGGCTACCCTGCGCCAGCAGTTGGGTGAAACGGATTATCTGCGTCTCACTGGTCAAACACGTTGAATCAATCAGCTATTACACTGCTGCTTGACGAACACATCTGGAAAGGTCTGGCGCAAGTCTTGCAAGCAGATGGGTATGATGTCCTTCACGTCACAAGAACGCCCCTTAAAGGAGCCAGCGATCCTGAGGTTCTGCGATTTGCAGCGCAAACAGGCAGAGCGGTGCTGACGTTCAACCACCGCGATTTTGCGCCACTGGCCCAATTATGGTATGAGACAGGGCAGCAACATGCCGGCATTATTCTCTCCACCCAACTCAGTCGCGGCGAGTTGCTACGGCTGCTGCGTAACCTGTTATCGAAATTGACAGCCAACGAGATGGCAAACACAGTACGCTGGCTGCAAGAATTTCGCTAACCGCAAGTTGCAATGGCTCCACTGGTATAATCCCCATGACCCAAATTATCAGCCGTGTTAACCCGAACAGTTCCGAATTCAAGAGTAATTACGCCCACAACCAGGCCCTGGCTACCCAATTAGCTGAACGGCAGCGGCAGGCAGCCACGGAGCGTCCACCGCGGGTGGTGGAGCGGCAGCATCAGCGGGGAAAGCTGCTGGCGCGGGAGCGCATTGACGCCATCCTGGATGAGGGCAGCCCGTTTCTGGAATTATCCCCGCTGGCGGCGTGGGAGATGTATGAGGGGGAAGCGCCGAATGCCGGCATTGTCACCGGCATTGGCCGCATTCAAGGCATCGAGTGCATGATTATCGCCAACGACCCCACCGTCAAAGGCGGCACATACTTCCCCGAAACCGTTAAAAAACACGTGCGCGCCCAGACCATCGCCGAAGAGAACTGCCTGCCGTGTATCTATCTGGTGGACTCCGGCGGCGCATTCCTGCATTTGCAGGCGGACGTTTTTCCCGACAAAGAGCATTTTGGCCGCATCTTCTACAACATGGCGCGCATGTCTGGCAAAGGGATCACCCAGATTGCCGCTGTGCTTGGCTCTTGCACCGCCGGCGGCGCGTATATTCCGGCCATGGCCGACGAAACCATCATCGTCAAGGGCAACGGCACCATCTTCCTGGCCGGGCCGCCACTGGTCAAAGCAGCTACGGGCGCGGAAGTCACCGCCGAAGAACTGGGCGGCGCGGACGTGCACACGCGTCTCAGCGGCGTGGCTGACCATTTCGCAGAGACGGAAGAACAGGCGCTAGGCTGGGTGCGGGAGGTGGTAGCCCATCTGAACAGGCGCAAAACGACTCCCTGGCTGATGGAAACGCCGCAAGACCCGGCTTACGACCCCGCCGAACTGTACGGCGTCATTCCTGCCGACAGCCGCGTCAGCTACGATGTGCGCGAAGTCATTGCCCGCCTGGTGGACGGCTCTCGCCTCAGCGAATTCAAAGCCCGCTACGGGCCTACCATCGTTTGCGGCTTTGCCCATCTCATGGGCATTCCGGTGGGCATCGTGGCCAACAATGGCCTGTTGTTCAGCGAATCCGCCCTGAAAGCGACTCATTTCATTCAGCTTTGCGGGCAGCGGGGTACGCCGCTACTCTTCCTGCAAAACATTGCCGGCTTCATGGTGGGCAAGCAGTATGAAAATGGGGGTATCGCCAAGGATGGGGCTAAAATGGTCATGGCGGTGAGCAATGTGAACGTGCCGCGCATTACGCTGCTACACGGCGTCAGCCATGGGGCTGGCAATTATGGCATGTGTGGGCGCGCCTATGATCCCCGCTTCCTGTTTAGCTGGCCCAACAGCCGCATCAGCGTCATGAGCGGGGAGGCAGCGGCAGGGACGTTATGGACAGTGGGACAAACCAGCGTGCTGCGCCAACTGGAAAATCCATCCCCCGAAGCTATTGCCGCCGCCGCGGCGGCTTTCAAACAGCCCGTGCTGGCGCAATATGATCGGGAAAGCAGCCCTTACTTTGCCACCGCCCGCCTGTGGGATGATGGCATCCTGGACCCGGCGCAAACGCGCATGGCGCTGGCGCTGGCCTTCGCCGCCACCGCTAACGCTCCCCTGCCCACCGATCGTTTTGGCACGTTCCGGATGTAGCCGCGGGGAGAGGAGCAGATTACTCCGTGCCTTAATCGCCAAAGCAAACACCCAGTTCGCGGGCGGTGAGCATGATGTCGCTGTCCAGGGGAACCAGTTTCA